>NZ_JAOCBT010000028.1:0-74298 GCF_029840045.1 Pseudomonas sp. GD03903
CAGGCGTTGGCCTTCCAGTTCGTCAATCCGAAGGCCTGGCTGATCTCGGTGACGGTGGTGTCCACCTTCCTGCCGCCGGGCGAAGGCTACGCACTGCGCCTGCTGGTGGTCAGCCTGGTGTTCGCCGCCATCGGACTGCCCTGCATGCTGGTCTGGGCCGCCTTCGGCGCCGGCCTGCGGCCCTGGCTGCGCGACCGCGCCGTCGCTCGCGTGGTCAATCGTGCGATGGCGACCCTGGCCGCCCTGACCGTTCTTCTCTTCTGGATGTGATGCCATGACGACACTCTCTCATGATCAACTCCGGGCCCATGCGCTGGCCTGGATCGACGACTGGAACCGGCGCGACGTGCCGGCGGTGCTGGCCGCCTACGCCGACGATGCACTGTTCGTGAGCGCGCTGGCCCAGCCCTATACCGGTGGCACGCGGGTACAAGGCAGGGACGCGCTGCGCCGCTACTGGCTGGCCGCGCTCGCCGACAGGCCGGACCTGCGGTTCGAACTCATCTCGGCCATCTGCGATGTCGAGGCGCAGACCGTCGTCGTCCATTACGTGGCGCAGGCCTGCGGCAAGCGCACGCGCATGTGCGAGATCATGCGCTTCGAGAACGGGCGGCAGGTCCATGGCGAGGCTCTGCACGGCGTCCCCGCCGAGGAGGACACGCCATGACAGCACTGCTGCGCGCCGTCCGGACCGACGACGGCAACCGCTATGACTGGGGTGGGGTCTGCCTGGGCTGGCGACTGCTGGAACTGCAACACATGCAGGTGCGGCAGGAATGGATGCCCGCAGGCGGCGCCGAAGCACCCCACTGGCACGCCAGGGCGCACCAGTTCTTCTACGTGCTCAGTGGCCACCTGCGCCTGAGCACGCCCGACCAGGACGTGCTGCTGGCAGCCCGTCAAGGCGTGCATGTCCCGGCCGGCACTCGCCACATCGCCGCCAATGGTGGCGACGAGGACGTGAATTTTCTGGTGTTCTCCAGCCCCAGCACGCAGGGCGACCGCATCGAATCGACCTCGGCCGCCGAACCGGATCGCCATCGCGACTCGGAGCCTGCGTCATGACCGTTTTCGCCATTGCCCAACTCACCATCCACGACCGGACCGCCTACGACCGCTACCAGGCGCGCTTCATGGAGGTGTTCCGCCACCACCGGGGACGTCTGCTGGCCGCGGACGAGCAGCCTCGCACCATCGAAGGCACCTGGCCGCACCAGAAGCTCGTGCTCATGTCCTTTCCCGACGAAGCCGCCTTCCATGACTGGGCGGAATCGGACGAGTACCAACGCATTGCCCAGGATCGCATGGCCGGCGCGCAGGCCGTGGTGCTGCTGGTCCAGGGTCTCGCTGTGAATGACTGAGCCCATCGACATTCGCGCCGCCGACGGCTATGCACTGGGTGGATTCGCCTGGCGCCGCCCCTGCGATCCACGACGCCCGCATCCGGTCGCGGTCATCAACGCTGCCACCTCGGTGCGCTGCCGGTACTACGGGCGCTTTGCCGACTGGCTCCACAGCCACGGATGGGACGTGGTGACCTACGACTACCGCGGCATCGGCGAATCGCGACACCGTGGGCTGCGTCGGCTGCAGGCCGACTGGATCGACTGGGGGCAGCACGATTTCGAGGGTGTGCTGCAGTACCTCGCCTGGCGATTCCCCGGCCAGCCGATCGACGTGGTCGGCCACTCCGCTGGGGGCTTCGTGATCGGGCTGGCCGCGTCCGCACACCGCGTGCGGCGCATCTTCACCATGGGGGCGCAGTACGCCTACTGGCGCGACTATGCGCCCGCCGCACGCCGCGCCATGTTCCTGCGCTGGCACGTGGCCATGCCGCTGCTGGCGCGGGTGCTTGGCTACGTGCCAGCCAAGCGCCTGGGATGGATGGAGGACACGCCCAAGGGCGTGGCACTGGACTGGGCACGCATGGGTCCCCGCTTCGAGGGCACGGTGCGCCGAGGTCGGGAGACACTGGAAGGCGAGCCCGAAGCCGAAATGCTGGCACGGCGCTTCGGCCAGGTGCGCGCACCGATCCTGGCGCTGGGCATCGAGGACGATCCGTTCGGCACGGTCCCGGCGCTGGACCGCCTGCTGGATTACTACACCGGCAGCGAGCGTCATCACCTGCGCTTGGCTCCCGCGGCCATCGAGCAGGCCGAAATCGGCCATTTCGCCTTCTTCCACGAGCGCTTCCGCGAGGCGCTGTGGCCCCTGGCGCTGGACTGGTTGCGTACCGGCGAGCCACCAACCCGCCCCCTCGGCGTACTGAAGCATCGACCTGCGGACGATCCGCAAGCAGCGGGAGCCACGACATGAACACGAACCTCGCCCCCTCGACAGCATCGGCAAACGAGCGCCGATCGCTCTGGATTCCGATCCTGGCCGGCGGACTGATCATGGGTTTGGCCCTCGGTGTGCGGCACGTGCAAGGCTTGTTTCTGCTGCCGGTGACGATGGATCGCGGTTGGTCGCGCGAAATGTTCGGTTTCGCGATGGCGGTGCAGAACCTGACCTGGGGTCTCGCCCAACCCTTCACCGGGATGATTGCCGACCGCTACGGTTCGGCCAAGGTCATCGCGGGCGGGCTCGTGTTCTATGCGCTGGGGCTTTTCTTCATGGTTCAGGCGCACAGCCACGTGGCCTTTGTTCTGGGCGCTGGCGTGTGCGTCGGCATCGCGCTGTCGGGCACGGCATTCGGTGCGATCTACGGCGCGCTCAGCCGCCTCGTGCAGGCTGAGCGCCGCAGTTGGGCACTGGGGCTGGCCGGCGCCATCGGTGGCCTCGGGCAGTTCGCCATGGTCCCGGTTGCGCAGGCCTTGATCGGCGGTTGGGCCTGGACGGGTGCGCTGCTGATTCTGTCAGTGGTCATGGCGTTGCTGCTGCCGCTGGCGTTCCCGATGCGCGACGCAAGCATCTCGAACGCGGTGGTCGGCACGGAGCTGTCGATGAAGGCGGCGATCGGTGAAGCCTTCCGCCACCGCGGCTTCTGGCTGCTGAACCTGGGCTTCCTGGCCTGTGGCTTCCAACTCGCCTTCATCGCCACGCACCTCCCAGCCTACCTGCTGGACCGGGGCCTGGCCGCTACCGATGCCGTCGCCGCGCTGGCGATCATTGCGCTGACCAATGTGGCCGGCACCTACCTGCTGGGGCTTTGGGGTGGCACGCTGCGCAGGAAGTACCTGCTTGCAGGCCTGTACCTGGCGCGCACGGTGGCGATGGCCCTGTTCGTCCTGCTGCCGCTCAGCACATGGGGCGTTTACCTGTTCGCTGCAGTGATGGGGTTCCTCTGGCTCGGGACGGTTCCGCTGACCAATGGCCTGGTGTCTCAGATCTTCGGCGTGCGCTACATCACCACATTGTTCGGTTTCGTCTTCTTCGGCCACCAGTTGGGATCATTCTTCGGTGTCTGGCTTGGTGGCCGCATGTTCGAGGCAACTGGGTCGTACCTGAGCATCTGGCTGCTGGCGATTGCGCTGGGCCTGCTGGCGACGGTTCTGCACTGGCCGATCGACGACAGGACCATCGTTCGCGCCGATCCACGGTTGGCGACTTCATGAGGCAAGACCGCGAATGGTTCAGGCGCTGGGCACCGCTGGCTGTGCTGCTGGCTGCGGGCGTGCTGGTGTTCCGCGCCTGGCTGTCGATGGAACTGCTGTGGGTGTGGTTGGAGCAGTGGTCCTTCTGCGGGTGAGCGGGACCTGACGAGAACTTCGCACGACCATGAGCGCTGATCGTGTCGCTGACTGGCCAAGGTCAAGTGGCTGGCCGTTGCCTCAACCATGCGACGACATCGTCGGCATTCCGGTCCGGCGGGAACACAGGATAGAACACATGCTCGATCACGCCATCGCGCGCAATCAGGGTCAGTCGCTTGAGCAGTGCCAGGCCTTGCACCTCGAAGACCGGCAGACCGAGCGCGGTTGCGAATGAAAGGCGGTTATCGGACAGCAACGGGAAAGGCAGGTGGAGGCGCGCCACCGCCTCGCATTGGTACGCGGTGTCCTGCGTCGACACGCCGAACAATTGGGCGACGCCCAAGGACTTCAGTTCGGCGAAATGATCCCTGAAGGCACAGGATTGCGGGGTGCAGCCCCGTGCTCCTGGAATCTCGTCCCAGCCTGGAGGCAGTGCGATATCCGGCCGGCCCGTCATCGGGAAGAGATAAAGCACCGTGCGTCCGCGCAGGCGCGAAGGGTCGACACGGCCACCATCCGACGATGCCAGTTCAAGCGTGGGCAGGCGCATGCCCGCGAGGTGGCGGGCGCCGCCATCATCCTCCGGCTGCGGAAGACGCGACCAATCGACCTGCTGCAGGTTATTCATGGCTTCACCACCGCTCGCTACCGGCCAGCCAAAGCACGTAGCTCTTCCAGCCGGCGGGTTCGGCGAAGCGCGCGTAGGCCCGGATGGCATCGGGGTTGTCCTCGGGGACCAGCCAGCGCAGATGGATCCAGGCGCGTGATCGACCGGTATCGGCGATGGCCGCGATGAGCCGCTGAGCGAGTCGTTTTCCGCGCGCGGCGGGCAGGACGTACAGGTCGTCGAGCTGGCCCGACCGCCCTCCGGAGATCGCCTCGGGCAGATCGAAGAACACTGCGAAGGCGACGAGTTCGTCGCCGAGAAAGCCACCCAGCACTTCCGCGATCGGATCGGCGATCAAGGCATTGGCATGAGCCAGTGCATTCGCCCCGGCGCCTTGCCCGTGGCGCATCTCGTCGCCATAGGCGGCCAGCAGGGAGGCAAGCGCAACGGCTTCATGGGCAACGAGCCGTCGAAGCGTCACATCGTCATCCGGCGGTGCTTTCTGGTCTTTCGGATATGCGGTATTCATACGTGTCTATGCTGTCCGCGCTTCTGGGTTCCGAGTTCCGCTTTCCGACTGACATTGCTCGCGCAGCCAGCCGCGCAGGTTGTCCAGCCGTCGATCCTCGGATAGCGCCTCGGGATAGACGAGCCAAAAGCCGACACCCGCGCTCACGGGGTGGTCGAAGACCGAGGCCAGGCGTCCGAGCCGGACGGCACTCTCGGCCAGTTCGCAGACGGCGATCGACACGCCAGCCCCATCGGCGGCCGCCTGCATCGTCAGGCCGCCCGAATCCACGCGGGTCACGACAGCCGGCTCGAACGGCCCGCCGGGCAGGCTGTCCATCCAGCGCTGCCAAGTGAGGCAATGCCGCGAAACGAACAGGTTGGCGCGCGCGACCTGCTTGAGGCGTTCCCGGCGCGAGCCGGTGGCAAAGCCCGGGCGCGCGTACAGATCGATGGTGGCCTCGAACAACAGGTCGGCCTGCAGGCCGGCCCACTGGCCGTCGCCATACCAGATGCCGGCATCGGCCACGCCGGCGGCCAGATCCACGTCGTCCTGCGTGGTGGAGATGTCCAGCGAGAAGCCGCGCCGCTCGAACGGATACAGGCTCAGGCGGGGCGACAGCCAGTTGGTCGCGAAGGTCGGCAGCATGTTCACGCGCAGGGGCCCGTCGCGCCGCTCCTCGCGCAAGCTGCTCACGCCCTCGGCGATCAGGGCGAAACCCTCGTTGAGGCTAGGTGCCAGCCGGCGGCCGGCGCTGGTCAATTCCAGCCGCGTACCGATGCGGCGCAGCAGTTCGACGCCGAGCATGTCCTCCAGCGTGCGCAACTGGTGGCTGACCGCCGAGGGGGTGACCGCCAGTTCCAGGGCCGCGTCCTTGATCGAGAGATGGCGCGCCGCAGCCTCGAAGGCGCGCAAGGCATTCAACGGGACAGGGATGCGCATGGGGGATTCACCCTCCTGGAAGTCATTGGTCGTTCATGGACTCATTAAACCGGAAATCGTCGTCTCCACGCTCGCCGACACGAGGACCAAAACTCAGCATCGTCTGAGATTTGCTCACTCGTGCCGACGGCGAACCGGCCGCACACTTACGCCATCGACAACCTGTACAGCGGTGCGCACCATGCTCAATTCCCTTGACGATCGCGATGGCCTGATCTGGCTCGATGGCGAGCTGCTGCCCTGGCGCGAGGCGCGCCTGCACGTGCTCACGCATGCGCTGCATATGGGCGGGGCCGTCTTCGAGGGCATGCGCGCCTATGGCGGTCATGTCTTCCTCAATGCGCCTCACCTGGAACGCTTCCAGCAGTCCGCCGCGCTGCTGGACTACCACCTGCCGTGGTCGCAAGGCGAACTGACACAGGCCATCGAGGCGGTGCTGTGGGCCAACCAGCTCGACGACGCCTACATCCGCCCGGTGGCCTGGCGCGGCGCGGAGAGTGTTTCCATCGCTTCGCCGCGCGCCCGCATCCACGTGGCGATCGCGGCCTGGGACTGGCCCACGGCGGCGTCCCAGGGCCGCGCCGAGGAAGGCATCCGGCTGCAGCTGGCGAGTTGGCGGCGTCCCCGTCCTGACACCGCACCCACCGCGGCCAAGTGCTCGGGGCTGTACATGATCGGTACCCTTGCGCGCCATGCCGCCGCAGCGGCGGGCTGCGACGACGCACTGCTGCTCGACAGCGAAGGCCGGGTCGCCGAGACCACGGCAACCAACCTGTTGATGGTCCATGACGGGGTGCTGGTGACCCCATTGCCGACCTGCTTCCTCGACGGCATCACCAAGCGGCACGTGATGGGACTGGCGCGCCAGCGCGGGCTGCGGGTCGAGGAGCGGACCGTGACGCTGGACGAACTGCGCGCCGCCTCCGAGGTATTCACCGCCGGCACCTCGGTCGAACTGCAGCCGGTGGTGGCGCTGGTCGAGGATGCGGCGACCACCGAATGGCCCGTGGGGCCGGTGACGCGACAACTGATCCGGGACTTTCGCGCGTCCGTGACCGAGGCGAGCCAGGTCGGCCGGACGCTGCGGGAACGGGAGACCGGCTTGTTGGAACGGCGCCCGTGGCCCGCTCGCGTCGCCTCCGCCTTGCAGGCGCCGTAGCGCGCCATGGACCGGTACGCAGACGGACCCGCGAGAGGACAGGCACGATGCCATGCAGACTGGCTTCATACACGCCCCAGACAGTCGCGCAGTTGCGCGGCAAAGCGCGCCGCGTCCCCGGGTTCGAGCGTCGAGACCGTGACTCGCAGCGCGGGGGCCGCGGGCGCGATCGCGAAGGCATCGCCGGTTCGCACGGCCCAGCCGCAGCGTGCGAGGCTTTGCGCGGTGCGGTGAACGTCACGGTCTTCCGGCAACGGAATCCACACATTGAACCCGTCGCAGGGCTGCCTGGCGGCGATGCCCACGGCGCCGAGTGCATCGATCAGGGCCTTGCGACGCATGGCGTAGGCGGTCTTGGCCGCATGCAGGCGCGCCGTGGCCGCGTCGGATCCGAGCAGGCCGCGCACGGCCGCCTGCAGCAGGTGGCTGACCCAGGTCGTGCCGGGAGCCAGTCGCATGCCGAGCCTTGCGGCGGTCCCCGCATCGGTAGCGATGAAGGCCAGCCGCAGGTCCGGGCCGAAGCCCTTGGACACGGAGCGCACCAGCGCCCGCCGCGTGGTGGCCGCGGGCGCGATAGAGAAGTACGGCGTCTCGGCCAGCAAGGCGAAGTGGTCGTCCTCGATCACCAGCACGTGCGGATGGCGGGCGAGCACGCGGCGCAGTTCGCGGGCGCGCTGCTCGCTCAGGCCGCAGCCGGTGGGGTTTTGCGCCCTTGGTGTGCACAGCACCGCCTGGGCGCCATTGGCCAGCGCCGCTTCCAGCGCCTGCGGGCGCATGCCGTGCGCATCCATGGCCACGGGCACCGCTGCCAGGCCCGTGCTGTGCAGGATGTTGAGGCTGCCGAGGAAGCACGGGTCCTCCACCGCCACCTTGTCGCCGGCGACGAGGTAGGCAGCCAACAGACGCTCGATCGCATCGACCGCACCATGCGCCAGCACCAGACCGTCACCCTCCCGGAGATCCGCTCCGAACCACTGCCGCGCCAGCCGTTCGAGTGCTGGGTCGAGTACAGGCTGGCCATACAGCGCGGGCCGGTAGCCGCTGGCTGCCAGCGCCTGCAATGGATCGGGCAGCCAGGCCGGGTCCGGATTGCCGCTGGCCAGATCCGCCAGCGCCGAGCCGGGCTGCAGGCCCTCCTGCTCACCGAGACGCGCCGCTGGCCGGATCACCGTTCCGTTGCGCCCCAGCGTCTCGGCAATGCCTGCGGCCACCAGCTTCCGGTACGCGGCGGCGACCGTGTTGCGGTTGACGCCCAGTTGATCGGCCATCTCGCGCACGGACGGCAGTGTCTGGCCCGCGGCAAGCTGGCCCGCATGTGCCTCGCGGCGAATGCGCTCAAAGATGTCCGATGCGGTCTTTTCTGCCATTCCCGTTTGTCCCGTGACAATGTATATTTTGTCCTATGACAATGTTAGCAGCACGGAGAACCCCTTGTCCATGAACGCGCAGACGCATCCCTGGCCCACCGCACACAGCGTCGAGGACTTTCGGCGCAATCTGGCGGCGGTGCATCGGCGCATCGCCGATGCCTGCTCCCGCGCGGGACGCGATCCGTCCGATGTGCGCCTGCTGCCGGTCAGCAAGACCGTGCCGGAGGAGCGCATCCGTCTGGCTTACGCCGCCGGCTGCCGCGACCTGGGTGAGAACAAGGTGCAGGAGGCGCAGCGCAAGGCCGAAGCGATGGTGGATCTCGCCGACCTGCGCTGGTCGGTCATCGGCCACCTGCAGACCAACAAGGCCAAGGTCGTGGCACGCTTCGCCAGCGAGTTCCAGGCCCTGGACAGCCTGCGTGTGGCGGAGGCGCTGGACCGTCGCCTGCAAGCCGAAGGGCGCGCACTGGATGTGTTCGTGCAGGTCAACACCTCGGGCGAGGCCAGCAAGTTCGGCTTGCCGCCTTCCGAGGTGGCCGGCTTCGTCCGGGCGCTGCCGGGCTTCTCCACCCTGCGCGTGCGAGGCCTGATGACACTGGCGCTGCTGTCGGCCGATCCGGCGCGGGTCCGTCCCTGCTTCGTGCTGTTGCGCGAACTGCGTGATCGGCTGCGCCAGGAGGCGCCGGCGGGCATCGGCATGGACGAACTGTCGATGGGGATGTCCGGCGACTTCGAGCTGGCCATTGAGGAAGGCGCCACCGTCGTGCGCGTCGGCCAGGCCATCTTTGGCGCTCGCGCGACGCCGGACAGCCATTACTGGCCCGACGACGACCGGGCTGCGACATCGACCGCATCGGAGCAGACCGCATGAAGACCGCCCTGGCCCTGCGCCACATCCATTTCGAAGACCTCGGCACGCTCGAACCGCTGCTGCGCGAGCGTGGATTCGACGTGCGCTACCTCGACCCCGCGACGGACGACCTGGCCGGTGAGGAGGCCGCGGCAAGCGATCTTCTCATTGCACTGGGTGGGCCGATCGGCGCCTTCGACGAGCGGGCCTATCCCTTTCTTGCCGACGAACTGCGTCTGCTCGAACGGCGCTTGGCCAGCGGCCGGCCGCTGCTCGGCATTTGTTTGGGCGCGCAATTGATCGCGCGCCTGCTCGGCGCCGCCGTCGCCCCCATGGGCTTCAAGGAGATCGGCTTCGGCGCGCTGACGCTGACGGATGCGGGCCGCCGCTCGGTGCTGGCACCGCTGGCCGGCGTGCCGGTGCTGCATTGGCACGGCGACCGCTTCGAGCTGCCTGAGGGCAGTGAACTGCTGGCGAGCACCGAAAGCTGCGTGCAGCAGGCCTACGCGGTCGGCAACCGGGTGCTGGGTCTGCAGTTCCACCTGGAAGCCGATGCCAGCCGAATCGAACGCTGGCTGGTCGGCCATTGCTGCGAGCTGGGCCAGGCCGGCGTCGATCCGCGCACGCTGCGCGCGGATGCCGAGCGGCATGGGGCAACGCTGAAGGCTGCGGCCCACCGCACGATCGGCGCGTGGCTGGACCGGCAGCAGGACACGGGGGGGGCGTCCTGAATGACGGTGACCCAACCTGTGCCCATCGATGTCATCAGCATCCAGTCCCAGGTGGTCTACGGGCGGGTCGGCAACAACGCGGCGATTCCCGCGTTGGAAGTCTGCGGGCTGCTTACGACCGCGGTGCCGACCGCGCTGCTCAGCAACACCCCGCACTATCCCTCGGTCCATGGCGGTGCGGTGCCCGACGCGTGGTTCGCTGGCTGGTTGGATGACCTGGAGGCGCGCGGCATCCCCGCGTGCGCTCGCGTTGTGCAGGTCGGCTTCCTCGGCGCGCCGTCGCAGGCACGGATCCTCGCATCCTGGTGGTCGACGATGCGCGAGCGCCACCCGCAACTGCGCCTGCACCTGGATCCGGTCATTGGCGACTACGACCAAGGCGTGTATGCGGCGGCTGGCATGGCCGAGGCCTGGCGCACGCTGCTGATTCCAGAAGCCCACGGCCTCGTCCCCAATCGGTTCGAGCTGGAACAGGTCACCGGCAGAACGCTGCAGGGTCTGGCGGATTGCCGCGAGGCTGCCCGTGCGCTGTTGCGCGGCCCCACCCAATGGGTGGTGGTGACCAGTGTCCAGGATGATCCTGAAAGCGCCGTCGTCCAGACGCTGCTGGAGACGCGAGAGGGGGTATCGCGCCTCTTCGAGCATCCCCACGTGCCCTGCGTGGTGAAAGGGGCCGGCGACTACTTCGCCGCGCGCCTGACCGGCCATTGCCTGCTTGGCATAGAGATGCCTCAGGCCGTCGAGCGCGCCTGCGGCGAAACCGCCGAGCAACTGACCCGCACCCGGCGCCTGGGCTGGGAGGAAATGGCCATCCACGCTATGGCCGGGAGCGTCCGGCCATGAATGCCTACCGCCTCGTGATTTCCCGGCATGGCCGGCTGCTGGGTCAGTTCGACAGCGAAACGCCCTGGGCGGGCGACGCGATCCGCGACCTGCTACAGCGACTTCCCGAATGCGATGGCTATCGCACCGAACTGTTCGTCGCGCGCGAAGAGCGCCGATTGCTCGAAAGCGGTCCTGGCAGCCTGAAGGTCCTCGGCCGCGAGCTCTTGTTCCAACCCTTGCCGATCACGGCGCTGCTGTCTGGCACGGCGCCCGAGGAGCCGCTCGCGTGAATCAAGCTCCCGGCCTCATGTACGCGTAGGTGGCGCGATGGAGCTGCGACACCTGCGCTGTTTCGTGGCAGTGGCCGAGGAACTGCACTTCACGCGTGCGGCGGTGCGGCTCCATATCGAGCAGTCTCCGCTGTCGCGCACCATCCGGGAGCTGGAGTCTGACCTCGGCGCCACGCTGTTCGAGCGCAATCGGCGCGGCACCCAGCTCACCTGGGCGGGCCAGGTCCTGCTGGAAGATGCCCGCCGCGTGTTCGCGGTGCTGGAACAGGCACGAACCAACGTCCGGGCCGCCGCCACGGGCTATCGCGGCATGCTGCGCCTCGCGCTGTCGGACGGTATCGCGCAGACACGCCTCGCGGCACTCCTGGCCCTGTGCCGGGAGGAGGAGCCCGATGTGGAAATCCGCCTGTTCGAGACGCCGCTCGCATCGCAAGTGCGCGGGTTGCGCGACGACACTTTCGATGCCGGGTTTGCGCAGTCTGACGAGGCTGGAGAGGGCATCCTGTGCGAGGCGGTCTGGTCCGATCCCATCCTGGTGGCCATTCCGACGCGCCATCCTTTGCTGGCCTTCAGGCAGGTCCCTCTGGATGAACTGCTGCGCTATCCCCTGATCAAGTGCCACCCGGAAACCTGCGAGGGTGCGTACCGGCAGATCAAACGGCTGCTCCGGACGGCCGCCATCCAGCCCCGGATCGCAGAGCGGGTCGCGACACTGGAATTGATGCTGACGCTGGTGGCCGCGGGCTACGGACTGGGTTTCGCCACGGCGGCGCAGATTTCGGTCTGCCGTCATCCCGAGGTCATTGCGCGGCCCCTGTCGGACCCGTCGGCATGCATGACCACCTACTTGTTGCGGCCGGACAGTGAGCCCTCGGAACCGCTGCAGCACTTCATCGAACGCGCCATGCTCTCGCGCGACGACAGTCCCGCCGTCGATCCGATCTAGCCCTGGGCAACCGCGTTCCTCGCAGCGCAGACCTTCGTCGGGGACGCCGCGCAGGTGCCATGGCAAGCCATGGGCGACCGAGCGGCTGAACGTGCCGCCGCGTCTACAGATGCAGGGTGCCGCTGGCGACGGTCACGGCCTGGCCACCGACGCGCACCGTCAATTCGTCGCCGTTTCGGGTCCATTCGACGTGGATCAGGCCATCGCGTCCCATCTCGATGCCTTGCTCCGCAAGGTAGCCACCCTGGAGAGCCGATGCGTGCCGGTGCCTTGCCAGGAATGCCGCGACACACCCGTTTCCAGACCCGCAGACGGGGTCCTCGGCCACGCCTTCGCCTGGCGCAAACGTGCGCAGGCGCAAGCGTACCGGCGCGTCGGCCTCGTGCTCGGCAAAGACGGTCACGCCGACGGCACCCGATGCGCGGCAGCGTTCGGCGATGCGAGGCAGGTTGGGACGCAGCGACGCCAGGGCGGCGACGCTGCGCAGCTCGGCGATCAGCCACGGGATGCCGGTGGAGACGACTTCTACCGGCATCGCGGCCAGCATGTTCGCATCGCAGCCCAGCAGGGCCGACATTTCCCCAGGACCGATGGCCGTGTTGCGGAACTGCGGGCTGGCCTGGGTCATCCAGTAGATCGGCGAGCCCTCGGTCGGAACGACTTCGACAGGCACGATGCCGATGCCGCAGGCCTGCCGCAGCAGACTTGCATCGACCAGATCGCCACGGTGCGCACGCACCGCGCTCGCAGTGGCGATGGTGGGGTGCCCCGCGAACGGCAGCTCGCTGGAGGGCGTGAAGATGCGCACCCGATAGTCGGTGTCGGGCGATTCCGGGGACAGCACGAAGACCGTCTCGGACAGGTTCATCTCGCGCGCGATCCGCTGCATGGTCCGCGCATCGAGGTCGTCGGCATCGAACACGACGGCAGCCGGGTTGCCCCTGAGCGGCTGGCTCGTGAACACATCGACTTGCAGGAAGGATTTGTTCATCGCTTCTCCAGGTTCGGTCGCACCGCCTGTGCTCGGTTGCGTGCGCGTGGCCGGGAATGAATCACGCGGCCAGGGCCTTGGCGCCGCTCGACGGTCTCCACAAAAGAATCCATGCGGCGAATCCGAGGAAGCCGATGCCCGCCAAGCGCGTGCAGCGCCGGCGCCAGACGGAAGTGCTCAATGCTCCCCGCACCCGGCTTGCAATGGCGGCATAGCCGGTCAAGGTGGCGCCGCTGAGGATCACGAAGATCGCGGTCAGGCCCATGAACTGAGGGATGAGCGCCTGGTCGGCCCGGATGAACTGGGGGAAGAAGGCGGTGAAGAAGAGGATCGACTTCGGATTGGATGTCGCCACCAGGAATCCTTCCTTCGCCAGCGCGAAGGCCTGCACCGGCCCTGCGTCATGGGCACCAGCGTCCGGCGGCCGTGTGTGTCTGCCCTGCACAAGCAGGCGAAGACCGAGGTACGCCAGGTAGGCGGCGCCGGCCAGCCGCAGTGCGGTCATCGCGTGGGCGGATGCAAGCAGGAACAGGCCGACGCCCCACGCGGCCGCCGCGGAAACCACGAGCAACCCCAACATGTTGCCCAGCGTCGACCACAGGCTCGCGACCACGCCCTGGCGAGCGCCATTGCGCATCGCCAGCAGGATGGCCGGGCCGGGCGTAAGGATGGACAGCCAGGCCGCCAGGACGTAGGAAATCAGGAGCGGGATATCGGACATGGCGAACTCGGGGGGCTTCTTCGTCGGTTGTGAAGGAAGTGCACTTCGACGATAGCCAAGGCCATTCGAGCTGACCATTGAGCTTTTCTCGACGCTTGCTGAGACCTTCTCACTCGGCAATTCGACGCATCGGTCTTAAGGTTTCCAGCCAGACAACCTCACCCCGGATATCCGCGCACGCCACCATGAGCCACCTTCAGACCGTTCGCCTCTTGATGCTTCCCGGTATCGGCAATTCCGGGCCGGAGCACTGGCAGACGCGCTGGGCGTCGCGCCAGGAGCATGGCCGGCGATTCCAGCCTGCCGACTGGGACAGGCCGGACCTGGCCGACTGGCTGCAGGCACTCGATGCGGCTATCGACGAGTGCGGTGCGCCCGTCGTCTTGGTCGCACACAGCCTTTCGTGCCTGCTCGTCGCGCACTGGGCATCGCGGCCGGGAATCGGAGAAGACATCCAGCATCGGATCGCCCAGGTCCGGGGCGCCTTCCTGGTTGCCGTCCCTGACCCCGGCGCACCGGCGTTTCCAGGCGAGGCGAGCGAGTTCGGCCCGCCACCGACCGAACCCCTGCCGTTTCCCGCACTGGTGGTCGCCAGCAGCGACGACCCCTATGGCTCGCCGGAGCACGCCCGGCGCATGGCCATGGGTTGGGCAGCGGGATGCTTGGAAGTCGGCGCCCTCGGGCATATCAATGCCGCCAGCGGCGTGGGCGACTGGGACACCGGCTGGCATCTGCTGCAGGCATTCGGAGCGGGGCTGCGCGTCCAGATGCCGGCATCGAATCGACCGGGAGCATGAGCATGCGCGCGTACCGCTACCTGACCGGCATCGACGACGCGGCGTTCTGCCACCGCGTCACCGCGGCCCTGAACAGCGGCTGGGAGCTGTATGGCGCGCCGAGCCTGACCTACGACGCGGCGCGTGGCGCAGTGATCTGCGGCCAGGCCATCGTCAAGACCATCGAATCGACGACGTACAGCGAGTCACTGGACTTGTCTGTGCTCTGACGGAGATCCCCCAATGGATGCATCGACTGCGATCCTGGGCTTCACGCTGACGGCGCTGCTGCTCACCTTGACCCCCGGCCTGGACACGGCGCTGGTACTTCGCACGGCCGCTGTGGAAGGGGGGCGCAAGGCGATGAGGGCGGGCGGCGGCATCGTGACCGGCGTGCTGATCTGGGGGCTGATCGCGGCCCTCGGGCTCGGCGCGGTGCTCGCGGTCTCCCGACTCGCCTACACCCTGCTGCAGATCGCGGGCGCGGCCTATCTGCTCTGGCTCGGCTGGAAGCTGATCTCTGGCGCGCTCAAGAGCCGGCCGACGCTGCCCGCAGACGATCCGCCGCTCGTGCGTGGCGAGCGCTGGTTCCTGCGCGGTCTGCTGACGAATCTGCTCAATCCCAAGGTCGGGGTGTTCTACGTGAGCCTCCTGCCACAGTTCGTTCCCGCCGACCTGCCGGTGGTCGCGTTCAGCGTGCTGTTGGCCGGCATCCACGCCGCGATGGGACTGCTCTGGTTCGCCGCACTGGTGCTGGCCACGCGGCCCCTGGCACGCTGGCTGCGCCGGCCCACGGTGATGCGCTCGCTCGATGCGCTCACCGGCCTGGCACTGATGGGGTTTGGCCTGCGTCTGGCCCTGTCCAGGCCGACGAGCTGAGGTGCGAGCGGCATGGACATCGGAACCTTCCTGCTGCTGGCCGGTGCCGGCATGATCGGCGGCATCTGCAATGCGGTGGCCGGCGGCGGCACATTCTTCACCTTTCCCGCGCTGCTGGCTGCCGGCGTACCACCCGTGGTGGCCAACGCCACCAGCGCGGTGTCGATCTGGCCGGGGCATGCGAGCAGTCTGCTCGGCTATCGCAGCGAACTCGGGCGCCACCGCGCCGCGTTGCGGCGCAGCCTGCCCGTGGTCGGTGCCGGTTCGCTGGTGGGCGCCGCACTGTTGGTGTTCACCGGAGATGCACAGTTCAGCCGTCTGGTGCCGTGGCTGATCCTCGTCGCGACCGTTCTGTTCGCCCTGGGGCCCTGGCTGCGCCAGGCCATCGAGCGGCATGCTCGCGGTCAGGTGCCGCACCTGGTGGCGGCGGGGGCGGAGTTCCTGACCGCACTCTATGGCGGCTACTTCGGCGCCGGCCTGGGCATCATGCTGATGGCGATCCTGACCTTGCTGGGTGTGCGCGATGTCCAGGAGGCCAACGCCGTCAAAAATGCGATGGCTACCGTCGTGACCAGTGCCGCGGTGATGCTCTTCGTCGCCACCGGGTCCATCGCCTGGACGCAAGGCAGTGCGGTCCTGCTGGGCGCGATCGTGGGGGGCTATACCGGCGCGCGGTTGGCGCGCTGGATTCCGCCGCTGGCGCTGCGTTGGACGATCGTGGCGACCGGCCTGGCGCTCTCTGCGTACTTCGGGCTGAAGGCGGGCGCATGATGGATCGCTTGCAGCGGGCGCGCGACGCCCACGCCTGTGCAAATACGGCGCTCCCCGGCATCGCCAATGGCGCGCGATGCTGCTTTCCGCGGTCCGCTGCGTTTGCGGACAACGCGGCGCCGACCCTGCCTCCCGCCTGGATCTGCCAACCCGACTCGGCCGACGGGGTAGCGTGTCGATTTAGTTGGCGAACTTTCTGTGAGGAGTCCATTCGATGAATCCACTCGATGCACTGACTGCGCTCTGGTCGCTGGGCGGGCTGCCGCCGCAGGCGCTGGCCGGGATCGCGCTGACGGGCAGCGACCCGGTGTTCCCCTCGTCCTTCGCCGTCGGCACCGCCGCGCAGACCAGCATTGCCGCGGCTGCGCTCGCCGCCTGCGAACTCGGCCATGAGCGGGGTGCTCCGCGCCAGCGTGTCGCCGTGGACATGGCTCACGCCGCCGCCGAATGCACCGGCTGGTTCACGCTCGACGGCCAGGAGCCCGAGCTGTGGGACCCGTTCGCCGGCCTGTACCGCTGCGCCGATGGCTACGTGCGTGTACACACCAACTTCCCGCACCACCGCGATGGCGCGCTGCGCCTGCTGGGCCTGGACCCCGCAACTGCCACACGCGCCGACGCAGAGCAGGCCCTGCGGGGTTGGAAGGCGCTGGACTTCGAGCAGGCCGCGGCCGACCACGCGCTGGTGGCCACGGCGTTGCGCAGCTTCGCCGAGTGGGATGCCACGCCCCAGGGTCAGGCGGTGGCCTCGCAACCCTTGATGACCATCACCCGAATCGCCGATGCGCCACCGCGCGCACTGCCGCCCCTGGCGGCCGATGAGCGGCCGCTCGCCGGCCTGCGCGTGCTCGACCTCACGCGCATCCTGGCCGGCCCCGTCGGTGGGCGGGCGATGGCGTCGTTCGGCGCGGACGTGATGCTGGTCAACTCACCGAACCTGCCCAACATCGCCGCTATTGCCGAAACCAGCCGCGGCAAGCGCTCGGCGCACATCGACCTGCGCAGCGAGGCCGGGCGCGAAGCGCTGTGGCAGCTCCTGGAAGACGCCCACGTGTTCTCGCAGGGGTACCGGCCCGGCGGCCTGGCCGCGCTCGGCTTCTCGCCCGAGGCCCTGGCCGCGCGCCGGCCCGGCATCGTCGCCGTGTCGCTGACCGCCTACGGCACGCAAGGGCCCTGGGCCGGTCGGCGCGGTTTCGATTCGTTGGTGCAGACGGCGATGGGTTTCAACCACGCCGAGGGCGAGGCGGCGGGCGACGGCAAGCCGCGCGCGCTGCCGATGCAGATCCTCGACCAGGCCAGCGGCTTCCTGATGGCTTTCGGCGCCGCCGCCGCGCTGTGGCGACAGTCGCGCGAAGGGGGAAGCTGGCACGTGCAGGTGTCGCTGGCGCAGACCGGGCACTGGCTGCGCGGGCTGGGGCGCATCGAAGAGGGCCTGCGGGCTGGCAGGCCGGACCTCAGCCCCTGGCTCGCCGACGAAGTCTCCGGCTTCGGCCTGCTGCGCGCCGTGCGCCCCAGCGCGCAACTGGCGCGAACACCGGCCGGCTACGCGCGACCATCGGTGCCGCCGGGAACGGATCGCTCGAACTGGTGAGCGCTTGTCCGCAAGCCGAGACTTGATGCGGCCGGCCCCCTTGAATGAGCGATATCCCAGGTCACCCGGGCGATGCATCGCGTGGCGCACCGATGCCTGCCACGTCAGCCTTGCCCTCCCATCTGCTGTGGACCATTGCCCTGGCGGCGGGCGCATCCGTGGCCAACAGCTACTACAACCAGCCGCTTCTCGGCGAACTGAGCCGGGAGTTCGCGCTCTCTGCGGGGACCGTGACCTGGCTGCCCGTGCTCACCCAGGCGGGCAATGCCCTGGGCGTGCTGTTCCTGGCACCACTGGGTGACCGCCTGGAGCGCAAGTCACTCATCCTGCGAACGCTGGCGGCGCTGGTGCTCTCCTTGGTGCTGGCAGCCGCGTCCTCCGGCTTCGTTCAATTGGCACTGGCGAGCCTCGCCGTGGGCTTGTGCGCCACCGTGGCGCAGCAACTGGTTCCCTTGGCCATCCACCTGGCGCCCTCCCACCGCAAGGGGCAGGTGCTCGGCGTGGTGACGGGCGGCATCCTGATCGGGATCCTGCTGGCCCGTGTGGTGAGCGGCTGGATGACCGAGCTTTGGGGCTGGCGGTCCGTCTTCGGTTTTTCTGCGGCACTGATGCTGGTACTGGGCTTTCGGCTGGCATGGACGCTGCCGGTGGTACCACCGTCCTCCGATCTCGGCTATGGACGATTGCTGCTGTCGATGTGGCATTTGGTGCGCAAGCACGCTTCCTTGCGCCAGGCTGTGGCCGTCCAGTTCCTGCTGTTTGCCAGCATGATCGGCTTCTGGGCAACGTTCGCGCTCTGGCTGGAGCGGCCGCCACTGCAGCTCGGCGCGGTATCCGCCGGCCTGTTCGCGCTGGTCGGCGTGTGCGGCGCGTTGGCTGCACCGGCGGCTGGCCGTTTTGCCGACCGACGCGGACACGGCGCAGTCGTTCGTGCAGGCGCGGTGGGAACCGCAACGGCATTTGCCGTGCTGTACCTGGGACGCTCATCGATCCCCGCACTCGTCCTCGGCATCTTCTTGCTCGACGTGGCCGTGCAGTCGGCTCAGGTGGCGAACCAGACCATGGTCTATGCATTGGATGCGGGTGCGCGCAGCCGGCTGAACACCGTGTTCATGGGCACGATGCTGCTTGGCGGGGCCTTCGGCGCTGCTGCATGCGGGTGGGCCTTCACTGCCCATGGATGGGCCGGGGTCTGCGCCTTTGGCATGCTCAGCACCACCATTGCGTGGGGTCTGTCTCTTCGGCTAAACCAATGATGACAAGTGAATTGACAAACCGTCTGCTGGTCGAAGCAAGCCCTGACATGACGCCGATGCCACCTCAGGTGGTCATATCGGGGTGCTCCGGCGGCGGCAAGTCGACCCTGCTCGGGGAACTGCGGCGGCGTGGTCATGCGACCGTCGCCGAACCCGGGCGGAGGATCATCGCCGAGCAGATTCGACAGGGCGGCAACGCCCTGCCATGGACCGACATGGCGGCCTTTCTGCGCGAGGCGCTGCGCGTCGCCGCCATTGATCTCGAAGGCGCGGCACGGGACGCTGGTCCGGTTTTCTTCGACCGTGGGCTAATCGACGCCGCCGCAGCGCTTCAGCGACTGTTCGGTGTACCTCTGTCGGAAAGCCTGGGCGAATCCCGCCCCTATGGGCGGCTCGTGTTCCTCGCTCCGCCCTGGCCGGACATCTATTGCGCCGACGAGGCGCGGCGGCACGGCTTTCCCGAGGCTGAGGCGGAATACGCCCACCTGGATGCAACCTACTGGGCACTCGGTTACGAAGTCAGGTTGCTTCCGCGCGCCAGTGTGGCCGAACGGGCCGACTTCGTTCTCCAAGCGATTCATCGCTGCTGAAGGCGAGACCGACTTGTGGCGGCCGTATTGGCTGTCGATCCGAACACGTCCTTGTCGCAGGCGCACTCGCAGGCACCGTTTGGGGTGATCACGCGATGACAGGGATGGCGAAAACGGGATGAGGCGGTCTCCGGATTGTTTGTCGTGTCGAAGCCGGATTTCGGTTCGACTGTCACCGGATTGGCTTCCCTCCGGTGTTGTCTCATGGACTCTTGCGCTGTTCCTCATGCCACTCGCACCCGCCCAGCATGGCTTGCTGCGGGCATTGCCATCCTGACGTTGGCCACCCGCGCCGCCGCAGCGGAAGTATGGGTCGTTACCGACTCGCATCATCCGGTCCTTGGCCAGGCTGACCGACACCTCATCTTGGACGCGGCCGCGGTGCTCGAAGCGGAGCTGGCCGACAACCTGCCCACCGATCCTGAGCGCGCCAGCGCCATCGTCCAGCAACGCCTGAAGCTGGGCGGTACAGACCTGCAGCGAAGGATCGGCACCGCCTACCAGGGCGTTGCCGATGCCTGGAGCCTTGGCGTCGCCAAGGTTCCGGCCATCGTGGTGGATCGCCGATACGTGGTCTATGGCGAGAAGGACGTGGCCCGTGCGGTTTCCCGCATCGACCAATACCGGAGGACGCAGCCATGACGAGGCGTCCGTTCGCACCATCCCGGCGCCAGCGGTTGGCCATCGCAGCGCTGTTGCTGAGGTGTTCCGCATCGTCCTTTGCACTGAACACCGCCACCATCGTGGCCTCCACCCTGTCGCCGGATTGCCTGGAGTACCGCGTCACCGGCATCTGCTACTGGCTCTATTGCACCTGGACGGGATGCACCGTGCGCACCTCGGTCAAGGTGCGCCACTACATCCCGGATGCCGTGGTGTCGAGCTACTCGAACACCGGCGAGAACCCTTGGGTCGAGGTGCGGGCGATGAGCCTGCCGAACCCGACCGCGAAGGCCGGCGGCGACGGCACCACCAACGAGGATCACGAGAACAACCTGGCGAAGTTCAAGAACGCCGACGTCATCGGCCATCCCGGTGGCCATGTGTTCAGCCAGTTCGCCAGCGCGTCCGGCTACACCTGCGAGGGCGCAGGCACCGCCTTCATGCCCTATCTACTGAGCACGCTCGACACGCTGGCATGGCGCTACAACATCCCCGAGGCGCTGTATCCGGAAGCACTGATTCCCGGCCGGCGCGAGATCGGCACGCGCACGGCCATGAATCTCTGGGGCAACGTCTATCCGCGTGGCGGCTTCCTGCACCAGGTGGATGACCACAAGGCCGCAGCCGTGGTCGCCCAGCGCGCGGGTGACATCGTGACGCGCCGCAACCAGATCCACGTCTACCAACCGCTGCTCGCCAGTTCGCGCGATGGCTACTGGCCGGCCGGCGCCCTGATGGAAACCGATGCCGCCACGGGCAAGTGGCAGGAGCTGACCCCCACGCTGTCCAGCAGTTGCGCGGTATTCCCCCACGGCAATGCCAAGGTGCAGGCCCGGCAAGGCGACTACGCCTGGGCATTGTGGCGTCCTTATAGCTGCTGCCAGCGCCGCGGCCAGGTGTTCCTCGGCAGCGTCGATTTCCTGTGAGACCCGATGCCATGACGACTTCATTTCCGAGCGCCCGTCGATTTCTGTACGTCGCATTGGCCGTTGTCGCAGCGTTGTGCTACTCCAGCGCCGGGGCGCAGACCAGCGTCAACGAGTACGGCGTCCAGCATCAAGGCAGCGTGATAGGCGACGACGTGCTCTACAGCATTGGGGGCGGCCGCGCGGTGTCCATGAGCGGTGCGGCCAACATGCACTCCATCGGCGTTGGCGTCGGCTGGAACAGCAACCTGATCTGTGGCGACATGAGCATCACCACCACGCTGCAGAACCAGTTGAACGGCATCACCAATGGCTTCCAGGCCATCATGTCCTCGGTGATCCAGAACGCCACCGCTGCCGTGGCGTCGCTGCCCGCCTTGATCATCCAGCGCGCCGATCCAGGGCTGTACAACCTGTTGACCAATGGGGTGCTGCAAGCCAGGCTGGATTTCGATCGCAGCAAGCTGACCTGCCGTGCCATCGCCAATCGCATGGCCGACATGGCGGGTGGGCAGCTCGGCTGGGACCAGCTCGCCGAAGGCATGGCGCTGAAGCAGGCCGTCGCGAGCACCGATGCGGTCTCAGCGATCGACGACGCCGAGGCGAACCGTGGCAACAATGGCGTGCCGTGGGTCGGCGGAGACAACGCTGGCGGCGCGGGCCAACGTCCGGTGCGTGTGGTCGGCGACGTGACCCGCGCCGGCTACAACCTGCTCAATGGCCGTGGCGTCGGCGATGCCAGTTCGATTCCGCAAGCCAGTTGCAGCGGCAACCTGGCATGCCAGACCTGGAGTTCGCCCGATGCCGCCGCAGCCTGGGCCATTCGCGTGCTGGGCGAGCAGGAGCAGCGCACCTGCGATGCATGCACCAAGACCGTCACCACGCCGGGCGTTGGCCTGACCCCGCTGATTCAGGAGGAATACGAGGACAAGCTGCAGGCCCTGCAGGAGCTGGTCGCCGGCAGCCGTCCGACCACGGCGCAGAACCTGCAGGCTGCGAGTAGCGCGTCGCTGCCCATCACCCGTGGCGTGATCGAGGCGCTGCGCGACGAGACGGACCAGGACATCCTGGCTCGGCGCCTGGCCTCGGAGGTTGCGCTGGCCAGCGTGCTGGAGAAGGCGCTGCTGCTGCAACGCACGCTGCTGACCGGGCGCAAGGAGCCCAACGTGGCCGCCAACGAACTGGCCCAGAAGGCCGTCACCCACGAAAGCGACATCCTCGATCGCGAGATTCACAACCTGAAAGCAGAGCTGGAGCTGCGCCGCGAACTGGCCAGCAATTCGCCGATGGCGATCATCCAGCGCCACAGCACCCGCGCCGCCGGTGCGCGTGGCATCTACGAGGGTGACCCGGTGCGCAATCGGGTCGATGAACTGCAGCGGCCGCCGTCTGGCGGAAGCCATCCATGAATACCGTGGGGCGGTGCCTGCGCTGGCTGTCCAGCCGGCGTGCCATTCTGGTGCTGGTGTGGGCGGTGTCGCTGCTGATCGCCGCGACCGCCGTCAATGTGGTCGGCATCCGCATCGCGGGCGGCATCGAGGGCTGGCAGCGCTGGATGGCGGCGCAATCCGGGGCCTTCCTGGCCTGGCGGTTGTTGCTCTACGCCGCCACCGCCTGGGGTTGGCTCTGGATGCGACGTCGCCTGCGCGCGCGGGAACCGGAGCGCGCTGCCGGGCAACGGCTGCTGCGCGCGGAGGTTGCGGCCATCGTCGCCGTGATCGTGCTGGAAGCCAGCCTGCTGATGCAGGCACGGTAGCGCGAGGTTCGCCATGACGCTGTACACCACCGACTACCTGGAGTACTACCTGACGCTGGTGTCCTGGGTGGTCCACAACGGCATCTGGTCGGTGCTGGTCGCCAGCGGCGTGTTCGCCGTCCCGTTCCTGGCGATCGTCATCCAGGAATGGTTGAAGGCCCGCGCGGAAGGCGCGGACGAAGGCAACAAGGGCGTGCTGTCCTCGGCTCGCATCGAGAACCGCGTCTTCGTCGCCATCGTGGTGATCATGTTCGCGGGCATTCCCTTCATCGACGTCGATTTCAACACCATCAAGTACGACCGTTCGCGTTCGACCCAATGCCAAGTAAATGTCCCAGAGCCGACCGATACGGGCTGGTCGCAATCGTTTAGCACGATCAACAACCAGTCGGCCAAGGTGCCGGTGTGGTGGTTCGCCATGCACGCGATCTCGCGCGCGATCACCGGCGCTTCGGTCGCGGCCATTCCTTGCGGCACCGACCTGCGGCAGATCCGCATGGACATCGACGCGACCCGCATCGACGACCCGGTGCTGGCCCAGGAGATCAGCGACTTCACCCGCGACTGCTACGGCCCCGCCCGCGCCAAGCTGTTCATGACCCGGCCCAGCCTGAGCGAGGAGCAGATGCACGACGTCACCTGGATCGGCTCCAGCTACTTCGTCGGCACCGCCGGCTTCTACGACAGCTACCGCTCCAGGACTCCGCGCGATGCCTGGCCGTTCGACGCCACGCGCGACGCCGGCCTGGCCCAGGTGCCCGGCGGGGGCGGCTACCCGACCTGCCGGCAGTGGTGGTCCGACGGCGACCACGGCCTGCGGGCACGACTGCTGGCCCAGGTCGATCCCAGCCTGCTGACGCGACTGGTCGGCTGGGCGGGCTTCCTGAGCCAGTCCGAGGTCAACGACTCGGTGATCCGCGCCGTCGCAAGCCCTCGCCAGCAGAAGCTCAACCAGGGGGCGGTCTACACGGACTACGGTGGCCAGATCGACATGACGCTGCCCAATATCGTCACCCGCGCCGCCAGCGACGTGGGGCTGACCGTCGGATCACTGGGCTATCTCCCGGCGATGGACGTGGTGCGGCAGGCGCTGCCGATGGTGCTGTCCCTGCTCAAGATGGCGCTGGTCATCTGCATCCCGCTGGTGATGCTGACCGGCACCTATGACCTCAAGACCGTGGTCACGGTGAGCGTGGTGCAGTTCGCGCTGTTCTTCACCGAATTCTGGTTTCAGCTCGCCCGCTGGATCGACTCGACGATCCTCGATGCACTCTACGGCTGGGGGTGGGGCTGGAACCGGCCGCACACGAACTTCGATCCGCTGGTGGGCCTCAACAACACCTTCGGAGACATGCTGCTGAACTTCGTGATGGCCACGATGTTTTTGATCTTGCCCACGTTCTGGGTGGCGGCATTGGCCTGGGCTGGTATCCGTGCAGGCAACGTGCTTCAAGGATTGAGTACTGGCACGCGGGATGCCGGACAAGCCGGTGGCAGGGGCGGCGGCTTGATGATCGGTGCGGCCAAGCAGAAATAGCTCCAACCGCCGGTTCAATCGTCTTCGAATCGTGGATCTGGGTCATCGCTGTAGTTGATGGGGTCGTAGGCAAGGCTTTCGCGATGATCCAGCTCTTCGGCCTTGCGTCCGAGGAAATCATCGTCACCTTGCGGCGCTTGCTCCGCCATCCTGGCTGCCACAAAGAGAGCGACCAGCAGCAGCGCCGCCCAGACCGTGACGTACAGCAACACCCCAAGGGTCGCCAGCTTGACCACCCAGATCAGCACCCTTGCACCGCCTGCCGGCAGTCCCTGTGCCATCAGCCACCGATGCGCCCGACGCTCCGCGCGGAGGCAAACGCCCCATACACCGCCCAGCCAGCGGCCGAGTCGCGCTGCGGTGGTCATGCGTGCGGTGTGCTTCATGGTTGGCTACCTCATGGTCGTTCCACGGTCGTTGGGCAAGGCCGTGCCTGTTTCCTTCATGCCTGCCGCGCCGCGAATGCTTCGGCGGTCATGATCAAGCTGGGAAAGTCCTCTCGCATGGCGAGAATATCCGCATCCCCCGTGATCAACGCATCCGCCTTGCCGACATGCGCGAGCACCAGGAACACCTGGTCCTTCTTGTCGCGGCAGACCGGCAGGTCTGGCCATGGCGCAGGCAGTTCCACCACATCGGCGTAGGGCAGAAAGTCCGCCAGCAACTCCTGCTGTTCCGAGGTCGACAGCTTGAACTTGGGATAGGCCAGGACGCGCAGGAGTTCACTGGCCGTCTCCCGGCAGACCAGCGGCTGCAACTGCTGGTGCTGCCAGGCGTGGCGTATCCAGGCCAGGCGTCCGGCACTGAAGATCAGCGCCGACAGCACGATGTTGGTGTCGAGGACGACCCTGCGCATCACTGCCGTGCCCAGGCCACGGCATCCTCAACGTCCTGCTCGGTAATCCCGAGTTGCTCCAGCTTCTCGCGCACAGCCTGTGCCTTCTGGACGCGCACGGGGGTCAGGACGATCCGACCGCCCTCGACGGTGACGTCGAAGTACTCCGCCGCATCCACGCCGGACACGGCCGCCTTGGGCAGCGTGATCTGATTTTTCGATGTGAGCTTGGCAAGCATGGGAGGCCTCCATAAGTTTCAAAGGAAATCTTACTTCCTTACTTCATTCTCGACAAGCATGCCTTCGGGCGCAGGGGTTTCAGGGCCTGCTGCGCTTTCAGCGCCGGTTGAAACGGACTGATCTGGTGAAAACACAGTGCCTGTTCCGCTCGATCCTGGAGCGCACCGGCTCCGCATTGATTGCGGCACACGAAGCCGACTGCCCCTATATCAAAGGGCTTGTCGAAGGCCAAAGGGCTGGGGATGGAGCAAGGGAATGGCCTCAAGGGGAAAGGCCTTACCCGAAAAGGCCAAAAGGCTCCTCCGGCCAGCCCATCACCAGGATGTCGCCATGCTTTCGCTGTTCCAGCGCAAACGGGTGCCGCTGGCCACCGCCGCCGCGCCACCTCCTGCCGAGCCTGCCAAAGGGCTGACGCCACCGCAGTCGGCCGCAGCGCTGCTGGCGGAGCCGCGCCGGCAGCGGCTGCTGGAACACATCTGGCAGCGCACCTCGCTGTCGCGTCGGCAGTTCCGCTCGCTGTACCTCGCGCCGCTGGAGCGCTACGCCGAGCTGGTCCAGCAGTTCCCGGCCTCGGAGGCGTATCACCATGCATGGCCGGGCGGCATGCTGGACCACGGCCTGGAGATCGTGGCCTACGCGCTCAAACTGAGGCAGTCCCACTTGCTTCCGGCCGGCGCCTCGCCCGAGGCCCAGGCCGCGCAAGCCGAGGCCTGGACCGCCGGGACCGCCTACGCCGCGTTGCTGCACGACATTGGCAAGATCGCGGTCGACCTGCACGTCGAGCAGGCCGATGGCCTGGTCTGGCACCCCTGGCACGGGCCGCTGCGGCAGCCGTACCGCTTTCGTTACCGGACGGATCGCGAGTACCGGCTGCATGGCGCCGCCACGGGACTGCTCTACACCCGTGTGCTCGATGCCGGCATCCTCGACTGGCTGAGCGACTACCAGGACCTGTGGTCGGCGCTGCTGTACGTGCTGGCGGGCCAGTACGAGCATGCCGGCACGCTTGGAGAGCTGGTCGTCAAGGCTGACCAGGCATCGGTGGCCCTGGCGCTCGGCGGTGATCCGGCCAGGGCGATGGCGGCGCCGAAGCATGCGTTGCAGCGCAAGCTGCTGGATGGCCTGCGCTACCTGCTGCGCGAGGAATTCAAGCTGAACCAGCCTGGCGGCCCGTCGGATGGATGGCTGACCCCGGAGGCACTCTGGCTCGTCAGCAAGACGGTCAGCGACAAGCTGCGCGCGCACCTCCTATCGCAGGGCATCGAAGGCATTCCATCGAACAACACCGCCGTCTTCACGGTGCTCCAGGACCATGGGATCGTGCAGCCCGCCCCGGATGGGAAGGCGATCTGGCGGGCCACCGTTACGAGCGGCACCGGCTGGTCGCACAGCTTTACCTTCCTGCGCCTGTCGCCGGCCTTGATCTGGGAGTCCGGCGAGCGTCCCCCACCGTTCGCCGGCACGGTCACGACGGAAGAGGCCCTCCCTGGCGATGAGGCAGCGCCGGCCTCCGCCGGCATCCCGGCCACCTCACCGTCCCCTGGGGTGGCGGATTCCCCGGCCGGGATCGCGGACCCGGTCTCCGATCTGCTGTCGATGCTTGATGCGTCCGACGCAGCCACCACCAGTGCATCGTCCGCCAGCGCGGAACCGCCATCATCATCCGCCGCCGCAACTGCGGCAGTGACTCATTTGTCGCCGACCAGTCCTGCCACCATGCCGGCTCCCACCAAGGCCACGCCGTCCGGGGAAGACTTCATTGCCTGGCTCAAGCAAGGCATCGAATCGCGCAAGCTCATCATCAACGATGCGAACGCACTGGTGCATACCGTCGATGGCACGGCGTACCTGGTCAGCCCCGGCGTTTTCCAGCGCTACGTGCAGGAACATCCGGAGATCCAGGTGCTGGCCCGGCAGGACAATCTGCACGACTGGCAATGGGTGCAGAAGCGCTTCGAGAAGCTGGGACTGCACCGCAAACAGGACAGCGGCCTGAACATCTGGACCTGCGAAGTCACCGGGCCGCGCAAGTCGCGGCGGTTGCACGGCTATCTGTTGGCGACGCCTTCGACATTGTTCGCGGAAGTCCCGCCGGACAACCCCTACCTGTCCCTGACGCGGAGCTAGCAGCACGAAAGGCGCCAGCGCGCCTCATGGTGATCGGCGACACAGCGCACGCAGCACGCTTGCCAGCTTATTGACAGCGATCTCCAGTTCATGGGGTGCATGGGCAGCAAATCCCATGAGGAAACCGGCCCCATCCCTGCCCGATGCATGGCGGCGCGATGCATGCAGCGCGGTCAGCCCCAGCAGGTCGATGCCGACCCGCCGTGCCGATTCCACCGCCTCGCGCTCGGGAATGTCGCGGATGAACACGCAAGGCATCTGCATCCCGCCAGCGGGCACCCTGGGCTCCACGAAGTCGGCCAGGTGCTGGCGCACCAGCTGCGCCAGCACATCGCGGCGTTCCGCATAGACGGCCCGCATGGTTCGCACATGGGCTCCGAAATGCCCACCCTCGATGAAGCGAGCCAGGGTGAGCTGCGGGATCGGTGCGCTGTGCCCATCCAGCAGGGTGCGGGCCACGGTCATGGGCGACACCAGAGCCTCCGGCAGCACCATGTAGCCGATGCGCAGGCCGGGGAACAGCGA
The DNA here is from genome assembly GCF_029840045.1 of Pseudomonas sp. GD03903. NCBI lineage: Bacteria > Pseudomonadati > Pseudomonadota > Gammaproteobacteria > Pseudomonadales > Pseudomonadaceae > Pseudomonas > Pseudomonas sp. GD03903. The sequence goes on from NZ_JAOCBT010000028.1 coordinate 28,108, forward strand.
CTTGGTGAAGGTGCCGATGTAGATCGTGCGGCCGTGGGGGTCGAGCCCCTGTACGCATGCGGTGGGCTTGCCTTCGTAGTGGAATTCGCTGTCGTAGTCGTCCTCGATGATCCAAGCCTGGTGCTGGCGGGCCCATTCGATGACGGCCAGGCGCCGGTCCAACGCCAGCGTAGCCCCGGTTGGGAACTGGTGCGAGGGCGTCAGGAACACCGCCCGGGCGGCATTGCAAGGGGTCTGCGCCTTTGCCAGCAGGTGCGCTATCTGCATGCCTTGGTCATCCATCGGCACGGGCACGCAATCCAACCCGGCGGCGTCAAATGCCTTGCGCGCCCCGTGGTACACGGGGTCTTCGATGAAGATGCGCTCGCCAGCATCGAGCAGCACGGTGGCGCACAGGGTCATGGCCTGTTGGGAACTGGTCAGCACCAGCACGCGCTCGGGTGTGGCCTGCGCGCCTCGTTCGAGGTTGACGTAGGCGGCAATGGCGCGTCGCAACGGCTCCATGCCCTGCGGTGGGCTGTGCAGCAGCGCCAGGGTGCCGTACTCCTTCAACACCTGCCGCTGCAAGCGCTCCCAGGTTGGCAGCGGAAAGCTGCGCGTCTCCGGCACGCCGGGCGCGAAGGGGCGCGACATCAGGAAGTCGCGCACGCCGCCGCCCTGGAGCATGGCATCGCCGCGCCGGCTCAGGCGCAGGGGTGCCTTGCGATCCACGCTCGTGCGCCGTGGTCTGCCGCGCCCGGGCAGCCACCGGGCCTGCTCGGACACGAAGCTGCCACTGCCGACCCGCCGCTCAATGAAACCTTCGGCGTGCAACTGGCCATAGGCCGACTCCACCGTGTCGCGGGACACCCCCAGCGACTTCGCCAACGCGCGCGACGCGGGCAGGGGGCGGCCTACATCGAGCGCGCCATCCAGGATCAACTGGCGAATGGCCCGCTGTACCCGTGCATGCAGGGGCAAGGCGCCGTGCGCGGGGTCGCCGAGCCAGGCTTTGACGGATTCAAGTTGGGCATGCTTGAACAATTGGTAGGTACTTCATCTGGAAATTGGTAGGGAACATCATGCCATTACAAGTCTATCGTCTCATGGTCATTTCATCCCCATGCCAGGAGCCCAATTCAGATCATGCCGTCGGATCCTTCAGCTTCGCCCGTTCGTTGGAACGATCTCACCCATCCCGTCGTGGCCGGACTGATTTCGGTCATCGTCAACTATGGCGGCACTTTCATCCTGGTGTTCCAGGCAGCCAAGGTCGCGGGCCTGAGCCCGGAGCTGACGGCCTCGTGGGTGTGGTCGATTTCCATTGGCGTGGGCGTGACAGGCATCATTTTGAGCTGGGTATCCCGCGAACCGATCATCACCGCCTGGTCCACGCCGGCAGCGGCGTTTCTGGTCACAGCACTGGCAACCACACCTTATGCCGAGGCCGTCGGGGCATACCTGATCTCGGCTGCCGCCTTTGTGCTGCTGGGCCTGTCGGGTTGGTTCGAGCGCGTTATCCGTTTGATACCGCCAGGCGTGGCTGCCGGGCTGCTGGCCGGCATCCTGCTGCAATTCGGCACTGGCGCCTTCGGCGGCTTGAGCGTCGATCCGCTGCTGGCGGGACTGCTGATCGCCGCCTATCTGGTGTTCAAGCGCTTTTCCGCGCGCTATGCGGTGGTGGGCATCCTGGTGCTGGGATTGGTATTCCTGCTGGCGCAGGGCCGCGTCGATCTGTCGGGACTGAGCCTGAAACTGGCCGCGCCGGTGTTCACCATGCCCGCGTTCTCGCTCAACGCCTTGTTGAGCGTGGCGTTGCCGCTGTTCCTCATTACCCTGACCGGGCAGTACATGCCGGGCATGCTGGTATTGCGCAATGACGGCTTCAAGACCAGCGCCAACCCCATCGTGACCATCACGGGCCTGGGTTCGCTGCTGATGGCGCCGTTCGGTTCGCACGCCTTCAACATCGCGGCGATCACCGCCGCCATCTGCACGGGCCGGGAGGCACACGAAGACCCGTCCAGGCGTTGGATCGCGGGGATGGCCGCTGGGGTGTTCTACGTTCTGATCGGCGTGTTCGGGGTGACGTTGGCCGCGGTCTTCATGGCCTTCCCGGCGACCTTCATCACCACGCTGGCGGGCCTGGCCCTGCTGGGGACGATCGGCGGCAGCCTAGCCACCGCCATGTCCGATGCCAGGACCCGGGAAGCCTCACTGATCACGTTTCTGGCGGCCGCCGCCAACATCACCCTGCTGGGCATTGGCGGGGCGTTCTGGGGGTTGGTGCTAGGGCTGGCGGCGCATGCTGTGCTCAACGGGCGGGTGCTGCTGCGGGTACGTACATCGGTCATTACGCCTACGCCTGCAAACGAGAGGGTGAAGTGATGACCGAGGCTTTCAACACACGGACTGACGGTTACGTCAACCGTGCCGAATTCGAGGAATCTCCCATGCAGACGACCGCCCCTCACCTGATGCGCGCCTACGCCCGCCAACCTGTCTCTTTCGTGCGCGGTAACGGCGCGCGGCTCTGGGACGATCAGGGTGTGGAGTACCTAGATGCCATTGCCGGTGTCGCGGTTACCAGCCTGGGTCATGCCCACCCGGAAATCGCGGCCGTCATCGCCGAACAGGCCGGGGCGCTGCTGCACACTTCCAACGTGTTCCGCATCGACTGGCAGGAGCAGTTGGGGGAACGCCTGTGTGCGCTGACCGGGATGGAAAGCGCCTTCTTCTGCAACTCGGGTGCGGAAGCCAACGAAACCGCCCTCAAGTTGGCCAGGCTGCATGCCCATCGCAGGCAGGTGGCACGACCGCAGATCCTAGTCATGGGCAACGCCTTCCATGGCCGCACGCTGGCCACGCTCGCCGCCACAGACAACGCGGCCAACCAGCAGGGTTTCGGGCCGTTGCTGCCTGGCTTTCTCCGTGCTCCCTACGGTGATATCAGCGCGGTACGCCAGGCGGCAGAACAATCCCCGGACATCGTGGCGGTGTTGATCGAATCTGTACAGGGCGAGGGTGGCATTCGGGTGGCCAGTGCCGAATACTTGCGCGAACTGCGCGCTTTGTGCGACCAGAGGGACTGGTTGCTGATGCTCGACGAGATCCAGGCCGGCATGGGGCGCACCGGCGCGTGGTTCGGATACGCGCACGCGGGCATCTCACCGGATGTGGTGACCCTGGCGAAAGCGCTGGGCAATGGCTTTCCCATCGGCGCGTGCCTGGCGCGCGGTATTGCGGCAGACCTGTTCTCGCCGGGCCAGCACGGCTCGACCTTCGGCGGCAATCCGCTGGCTTGCCGGGTGGCCTGCACCGTCCTCGACATCATGGCCCGTGACAGGATGCCCGAGCGCGCCATGGTGCTGGGCGCTCGCTTGCTGGTGGGCCTGCGCAAGGCGCTGGCAGGTCACCCGCACGTCCTCGCCATTCGCGGCCTGGGACTGATGGTGGGTATCGAACTGGACCGGCCCTGCAAGGAACTAGTTGGGCGCGCGCTGGCTGAGCAGCGCCTGCTCATCACCGTGACCCGAGACACCGTGATCAGGCTATTGCCACCATTCGTTTGCGACGAGCGTCAGATTGACGACATCGTGGTGCGTGTAGCGCGCCTGCTTTCATCGGACCTGGTTGATTGCGAGGTTTGGTCTGTTCCGGCTCAGCCGATGGACATCACCGTATGACGTCCAACCCCAACCGCTATCCGCCCGACCAGGACGCACACCATGTATGACACTTCTGTTGCCCTCGCCGATTTCGACCCGGAACTTGCCCTGGCAGTCCACCACGAAGCGCGCCGTCAGGAGGATCATGTCGAACTGATCGCCTCCGAGAACTACGCGAGCCCTTTGGTGATGGCCATCCAGAATTCGGTGTTCACCAACAAGTACGCCGAGGGTTACCCAGGCAAGCGCTACTACAGCGGCTGCGAGCATGTGGACGTGGCCGAACGCTTAGCCATCGAGCGGCTCAAGGTGCTATTCGACTGTGATTGGGCCAACGTCCAGCCCCATGCCGGCGCCCAGGCCAACGCAGCCGTGTTTCTGGCGCTGGCCAATCCCGGCGATACCGTGATGGGCATGAACTTGGCTCAGGGTGGCCACCTGACCCACGGTAACCCATCCAACTTCTCCGGCCGCCATTACAAGATCGTGCCTTATGGACTCGACCCCCTAACCGGGCTGATTGACTACGACGAGATGGAGCGCATCGCGATGCAGGCACGGCCGAAACTGCTGATCGGCGGCTTCTCCGCCTATTCGCGGCACAAGGACTGGGCACGCATGCGCGCCATCGCCGACAGGGCGGGTGCCATCTTCTGGGTGGACATGGCCCATGTCGCCGGCCTGGTGGCGGCAGGCGAGTATCCTGACCCGTTGCCCCACGCTCACGTGGTCACCAGCACCACCCATAAGACCCTGCGCGGCCCGCGTGGCGGTATCATTCTCTCGAAAGGGCAGGACGAGGGCCTTTACAGAAAGCTCGACTCCGCCGTATTCCCCGGCGTCCAGGGCGGGCCGCTGATGCATGTTATCGCCGCCAAGGCGGTGGCGTTCAAGGAGGCGCTGCAACCTGCATTCAAGGCCTACCAGCGCCAGGTGGTGGCGAACGCTCGCGCCATGGCCGCCGTGATCCAGCAGCGCGGCCACAAAATCGTTTCGGGCGGTACCGACAATCACCTGATGCTGATCGACCTGTCCGCCAGGCCCTACACCGGTAAGGATGCGGACGCGGCGCTGGCCGATGCCTGGATCACCACCAACAAGAACAGCGTGCCGGGCGACCCGCGTTCGCCGTTTGTGACCTCTGGCGTGCGCATCGGCACGCCCGCCGTGACCACGCGCGGCTTCGGCGTGGCCGAGTGCGAGGAACTGGCCGGCTGGTTGTGCGACGTGCTGGATGCATTGGAAACCGGTGGTGTTGGATTAATTGCCGTGCGGGATCGAGTAAGACAGCAGGTGGCGGATCTGTGCCGTCGCCATCCCGTCTATCGATAGGTAATCACTGACGGCAATGCGGCGCCTGCGTACTACCTCGTTGTAGGTGAGAGACGCAACGCCGACCTAGACAGCGTCTTCCTGTTTTTCGGACAGTTGCGCCTCGGTCGCAGCCATCAGTGCCGCGGCCGAGCAACCCAGCCCCTTCGCGATCCGCAGGATCAACACTAGCGTGGGCATGTGCTCGCCGCGCTCGATCTTGCCCATGTGCGATCGCGCGATACCCGCCTGTTCCGCCAGCACCTCCTGCGCCAGCGCCTTCGCGGACCGTGCCTCGCGCACGGCAACGCCGAAAGCGCGCGCTGGCTCGCTTTCATAGGTTCTTGTTCCCGCAGGTCTCCCGCGTTGCACTGATCGCTTCTGCATCAACAGAAGCGTCACGTTTCACGCGAATTTAAACCACGTTAAACTTATCTCATTGACCGATGGCACGCGGTTTTTTCCAGTGTCGGCGTTGTGCGGGTGACACGATGATCGCTTCCGATCCTTTGAACATTGCCCTGTCGGACTGCCTGGCCTATCCCAGGTTGTCGGTACCGATGGCGGTACACCGTCGGCGCTATCCGGACAACCCGATTCGTCTTCACGAAGAGCGCTTGGAGGATCAGCATCGAGGACTGCTCGCGGGGGCTTTCGAGGCAGGCCTCTGCCAATCGCCCGCAGCCCCTGAAGGCATCGATGTCCGACCCGTCTGGCGCGATGCGCTGGCATTGGCCGTGTCGGCCCATCACCCCTTGCTGGCCTTTGCGTCAGTGTCCCTGGAGCAGGCGGCCGACCACCATTGGATCGCCCTGGATGGGCGCGACTGTGTCGGCTACTGTGGGCAAATCGACTCACTGCTGACGGCAGCCGGCGTCGTCCCCTCGGCCGTCACGACGGCCACATCGTTCGGGTTGATGATGACCTTGGTGGCCGCCGGCTACGGTGTCTGCTTGGCACCCGCCACCCGCATTGAGGGCCATCGTTCCCTTGGCGTTGTCCAGCGTCCCTTGCAAGAGGGCGCGCTGACGCTCACCACGTACTTCCTGAGCCGTCGAGATACGGGCAGCGCCCGCCTGGAGCCGTTCTTCCACGCGCTCCAGGCAAGCGCCTGACCGAACTTCGGCGCGCCCCTGGCTTGATCAGTCTCCGGGCGCCACTTCGGCGGCATCGGCAGCGACGGCTTCGCGCACCAGCCGCTGCACGCTTTGCCGGACCTGCTCAGGGAACTCTGTCGTCACGACTGGCTCGCTCGCCTGCATGCACTGTGCGGCCACCAGCCGCGCGGCAAGGTGCAGGTTCGTTGGGTTGACGGCTTCGATGGCCGGCCGTGTCCCGAGAGCCTCGTACGAGCGCAGGAGTGCGTGGTAGATGTCCCAGGTGTCGACGCCCCGTGGCAGTTGCTTCAGGACAGACTGGACCAGCCTGCGCTTGAGCGGATCGAGCTGCCAGTCTGGCACGCGCTGCCCGCGGTGCCCCATGTGGATCGACAGCAGGTTGCCGGCCTGGATCTCGTAGGTGATCCAGCGGCGCGACTTGCCCGCGAGCTTGGCGTAGTCCGCCACCGAGAGGTTGTGCGGCGCCTCGAAGGTCTCCAGCACCTGCAGGCGTCCGCGCTGCACCTCCGACAGGCGCGGCCGCGCGTACTCGGGCATGCGCACGGCCGACAGCCGCTGTACCGATGCCGGCGCTTCGGGTTGGTTGGACGTCGGCGCGGTCACGATCAGCTGCGGCGCGGTGAGGTCGACCACCGGCGGCTGCACGGCCGCCTGGCCGGCGATGGTCGGCAGGCCCTGGAGCGTGATGGTCAGATGCCGGCTGGCAACCTCGACCTGGTTTTGCTCGAACAGGTCCAGGCGATCAGCCCAGTCCTGCATCATGACGCGGCGTTGCTCGACGTATTCGGCATGGTTGTAGGTCGCGCTGATCTTGTCTGGATCGGCATGCGATAGCTGGGCATCCACCCATTTCTTCGGGTAGCCGAGTTCGTTCAGCGCCGTCGAGATCGTCGCCCGGATGCCATGCCCCGTGAGCTGGTCCTCGTAGCCCATGCGCTTGAGCGCGGCGTTGAGCGTGTTCTCGCTGATCGGGTTCTTCAGGCACCAGTCGCCTGGGATGAGATGGACCTGGGCAGGCTTGCATTGGTCCAACAGGTGGCGAACGATCTCCTGCGCCTGCACCGACAGCGGCACGATGTAGGGCGGGATGTCGATGAGACGCTTGCGCTTCTTCTTGGTCAGCAGCGCGCGCTGCTTGAGCCTGGCCACCGGGATGACCCACAGGCCCCGGTCGAGGTCGAACTGATCGGGCGTGGCGAAGCGAAGCTCGCCGGTGCGCACACCAGTGAGCATCAGCAGCCGGATGCCCAACTGCGTGTTCAGGCGCCCGCGGTACTTGCGCAGTGTCTGCAGCATAACCGGCAGCTCGTGCATGCGCAGGAACGGGTTGTGTTCGACAGGCGGCAACGGCAGCGCGACCACTTCCAGGTCCCTGGACGGGTTATCGCCCATGTTGGGAATCGCCACCGTGGCGTAGGTGAACAACTGGGTGAACCAGGTCCTCAGCTTCTCGGCCACGGACAGCGAGCCGCGCTTCTCCACCTTGCCGATGATGTCCAGCAGGTGCGCGCGGGTGATTTCGTAGATGGTCAGGTGCCGTAGCGAGGGGAACACATCTTTCTTGAAGACGCGCCCGATCTGTTCCAGGCTGGTCTGCCGTCCTTCCTCCAGCGAGAGCCGGCGATGGGCCAGCCATTGCTCGTAGACGGCCATGAAGGTGTGCTCGCCGGCCAGGACGATCGCGTGCCGCTTGCGCTTGCGTTCGCTGTGGGGATTGACGCCCTTGGCGAGCAGCGATCGGGCTTCATCGCGAAGTGCACGGGCGTCCTTCAGGGAAAGCGCCGGATAGTTGCCTAGGGTGATGCGCTCACGCTTGCCAAACCACGAATAGCGGAAGTGCCAAGCCTTGGTGCCGATGGCGGAAACGTAGAGATAGAGGCCGTCGAAGTCGGCCAGTGCGTATGGCTTGCCGGTGGACTTGGCCTGCCGGGCCATGAGGTCTGAAAGCATGATCCCAACTCCATGAAAGCGAGTTGAGTGCCATGTTTCCCATCGGACCTCGGCTCCTCCAGCAACAATGCGGCAGGGGAAGTTCGCGCATTGTTTGGGCCACTTTTTGTACCAGTTTGGGCCGGCCGTCAGTGGATTTCGCTGGACGTCACTGGAACGGCTTTTCTGGAAAAGCCGAACCGTGACAATGACTTGCAACACTCCATGGACGTCCTTGGAACACCATGGAAAGCTGAAGTGGAGCGGGTGAAGGGAATCGAACCCTCGTCATGAGCTTGGGAAGCTCAGGTAATGCCATTATACGACGCCCGCTTGGGGGTGCCTTTTTACCAGAAGGGCGGGGCTTAGTGAAGCCTTGGTCGGCGAGCTGCGCCGGTGGCGGCGCTGGTCTGACGAAATTTGCGCAATAAAAAGCCGGGGCGGAAGGTCTGGGGCCGGCCCCCGGCTGTGTGCGCTGGTTGCATCAGCCCACCATGGCGGCGATGGGCACGCCCTGGCTGCTGGGCAGGTAGGGGTTGGCCAGGACCGGCTGGCGCTGCGGTTGGAGGAAGGTCAGGAGGGCGTCCTGGGTTTCCTGCCAGGCCTTCTTGTGTTCCACGTCGATGAAGTGGCCGGCGTTGCGGATGGTGCGGAATTCGCAATCGCGGATCAGCTGCTGGAACAGCTTCGCTTCGGCCGGGGTGGTGTAGATGTCCAGCTCGCCGTTGAGGAACAGCAGCGGGATGTCGATGGCGGCGAACTTCTCCATGTAGCTCTCGGCGCTGAGCTTGAGTACCTGGCAGACGTGGAAGTGCATCTGCCGGTACTCGTGCTCGTCGAGCCCGCTGACGTGGCGGAAGTTGTAGCGCTTGAACAATTGCGGCAGGTAGCGGCCGATGGTGTCGTTGACCAGGTTGCCGATGTTTGTGCGGTCGCACGCCGAGAGGTAGTCCAGGCCGCGGTGCAGGTAGTCGAGCATCGAGGCGTTGAGCAGCGGTGAGAAGGAGTTGATCACCGCCTTCTGGATTCGCGCCGGGCGTTCGGCCAGGGCGAGCAGGGTGGCGACCCCGCCCCAGGAGAACGACATCACCACGTCGGCCTGGTAGTGCTCGATCAGGCCGAGCAGCAGCTGTGCCTCGTATTCCTTGGTGATGAGCTCGCGGCAGTCGTTGTGGACCCTGGAGCGGCCCGCGTACGGCTGGTCGTAGCAGACCACGTTGAAGTGCGGTTGCAGGTATTTCACTGTTTGCGCGAAGGAGGCGGTGGTTGCCAGCGAGCCGTTGACCAGGATGATGGTCTGCCGCGCTTCCCTGTTGGCGTGAAACTCCGTGTGTACCCGGTGTTGCTGAATCTCGACGACGGCGGTTTCCGGCCTCATGTCGTATTCCTCCAGACGCAGGTCATGGTGCGCATCCACCAGCGGATGCGAAGAAAGTACCCAGGCAGAGGAAAGCGTCTTGACGTGACAGCTTCATGTCACTCGACGAAAGTTAATAATCTCTTGATTTTCAATTGCTTATGGAATCAAAAGACGACGATCCGAAGCCCGTTGGGGCGCGGAGGCTGGCTTCTGATCAGGCGGAGGAAGGTGCGGCATGGGGAACGGCTGCCGCGAAAATCATTGTTGGTTGCGCTGCGTGACTCGGCGGTCACGCTTGAGCCAGAGTTAAGCAGGCTGGTACGGCAGCCGCAACAGCCAGCGAGCGCTTGAGTCACATCGTTTGGCCGAATTCCGACGAAATGACATTTGTCTTGGCGATTGTCCGGCGCTTTGGTGAAGCCGGATTACACTCATGTGATGGCTGTAACTTCCCTTTGCCGAAGACGAGCGATTTCGCCGTGCTCCCCCCTGAGGCCGATACCGCGTGCGGAGCGGTTCAATGGCACTTCATCCACGGTTACGCATATCGCTGGTCCTGGCCCCGGCCGCATGGCTGTGTGCGGAAGCCTTGGCCGAGGATCGCTATGGCTGTGAGCAACCGATCAGCGTCGCCTACACCCGCAACGTGGTGTTCTTCCACGACGACGTGGGTATCGACCCGGACCTGATCGCCGAACTGGGCAAGCGTACTGGCTGCCGGTTCGAGACGTCCGTCCGGCCGCGTGACGAAGTCTGGCGCCGGCTCGAGAGTGGCGAGTTGCAGATGGGGACCAGTGGCGTCGCTACGCCGCAACGCCGCGCCTACACCTATCTGCTGCCCTACCTCTACATGCGCAACAAGCTCATCGTGCGCAATGACCTGGGTGACATGAACGGCCTGGACGCCTTCCATGACATGCCCGGCGCACGCCTGGGGGTGATTGCCGGCTACCGCCACGGCGCCTATATCGACGGCATGCTGCGCATTCTCAAGGCCGAGGGGCGGGTGGTGGAATACCAAGACGATACGACCCGTTTCAGTGCCTTGCTCAACGGAGACGTGGAGGGGGTGATCGGCCACGAGATGAATCTCGAGGGTGCGGTGAGCGATCGTCGTCAACGCGAACGCTTTCGTGTGGTAGATGTGATGCCCGGCCCGGCGACGCCCCACAACCTGATGCTCTCGCGCAAGCGCTTCACCCCGGCGCAAAGCGCTGAGTGGATGCGCCTGATGGAAGTGTTATGGCTGGACGGAAGCCTGGCCCGGATCATGCGTAACAACGCCCCGCCGCCAGTGGCGGAAGGATTGCTCGACAGCGGCTATCGCTACAGCTCCACGGACAGAGGCTGGTAAAGGATGAAGGCATTCGAACGGGGTATTCCGCTGCAATTGCTGGTGGCCGGGGCCATCATCGCCAGCATGCTGGTGTTGGCGGGGGCATTGCTGATCCAGGGCTACCGTGGCGTGGAGGGCGCGCTGGTGACGGCGGCCGGGGAGTCGGCCAGCCAGTTGGGCGCGACGATCAACGAGCGCATCCGCCGGCTGATCGACCCGGCGGAAAGCGCGCTGCGCCTGTTGACCCATGATCCCATCTCGCAGACCGACAACCTGCCGGCGCGCCTCGATCGCCTGCCGATGCTGGTGGAAAACCTGCGTGCCAATCGCACCCTGAGTGCGGTGTACATCGGCTATCCGAACGGTGAGTTCCTGCTGATCCGTGCGCTGCGCGTGCCCGAGGTGCGCCAGACCCTGCAGGCGCCGGACGCGGCCAAATACCTGGTGCAGAGCCAGACGCTCAACGGCCAGGGCGGGCTGCTCGGCGAGTGGCGCTTCTACGACAGCGAACTGCGCCTGTTGCGTGTGCAGGAGCGCCCGGACTATCAGTACGACCCGCGCCAACGCCCCTGGTATGCAGAGGCGCGCGGCACCAGCAAGACGGTGCTGACCCAGCCCTACGTGTTTTTCACCACGCGCGAGATCGGCCTGACCCTGGCACATCGCAGTGTGGATGGTGCCGCGGTGATCGGCATGGACGCCTCGGTCAACGATCTGGGCGGCGAAATGGGTGATCTTCGCCAGACCGCCAACACCGAACTGGCGGTGGTGGACGGCAAGGGCACGGTGATCGCCTACCCGGACCTCGCCAGATTGATGGTGCACGAGGGCAAGGAGCTGCGCCTGGCTACCCTGGCCGAGTTGAAGGTGCCCGCACTGAGCGAGCTCAACGCTGAATCAGTACCCTCCGGCACGCCGCAGGCCTACCGGGTGAATGGCGAGAACTGGTACGGGATCTGGGTGCCGCTATCGAACTTCACCAGCAACGAAGTGAAGGTGCTGATCGCCATTCCCGCCGTGGAGCTACTGGCCGGTGCGCGCCAGCTGCTGTTCAACCAGGCGCTGTGGAGCGGCACGCTGCTGCTTGTCCTGTTGCTGATCGGCTGGTACATCGGCCGGCGCATTGCCCGCCCGTTGACTGCACTGGCTGATCAGGTCAGCGCACTGGCGGCCTTCGACTTTGCCCGGCCGGTTGGCGTCGAGTCGAAGATCGCCGAGGTTCGCGACCTGAGCAGCGTGATGGGCAGCATGTCGCGCACCATTCACAACTTCCAGGCGATCACCCTGACCCTCAGCCGCGAGACGCGTCTGGAGAGCATGCTCGAAGGCGTGCTTTCGCGCCTGGTGGAGGCCACCGGAGTGATGGGCGGTGCGGTCTACCTGCTGGACGACGAGGAGTGCCGTCTGCGCCTGGCCTGCTCGGTGCATGGCGAGCAGTACCCGCAATCCATGCTGATCGAAGGTTTCACCGAGGCGGAGCTGGCCGAGCGGGTTGACCTGGCACTGGCCAATCGCGGGCAGTACCTGGAGGTCTCCCTGCGCAACCGTGCCGACGAGTTGCTCGGCATCCTGGTGCTGCAACTCGCCGAGGAAGGCGAGCTCAGCCGCCAGCCGCGCAAGCCGTTCAAGCGCTTCGTCGAGGAGCTTTCCGGCGCTGCCGCCGTGGCCATCGAGACGCGCCAGCTGATCGAAGCCCAGCAGCGCCTGCTGGATGCAATCATCAAGCTGCTGGCCGACGCCATCGACGCCAAGAGCCCCTACACCGGCGGCCACTGTGAACGGGTACCACAGCTGGCTGACCTGCTGCTGCAGAAGGTCATCGACTCGCGCGATGGCGAGTATGCTGGCTTCACCATGAGCGATGCCGAGCGCTACGAATTCCAGATCGCCGCCTGGCTGCATGATTGCGGCAAGATCACCAGCCCCGAGTATGTGGTGGACAAGGCGACCAAGCTGGAGACCCTGTACAACCGCCTGCATGAGGTGCGCACGCGCTTCGAGGTGATCTGGCGGGATATCGAACTGGACTACTGGCGTGGCATCGCCGAGGGCAGCGATATCGGCCTGCTCGCCGCCCGGCGCGATGCCCTGCACGAGGCGTTGCGCGAAGACTACGCCTTCGTCGCCCAGGCCAACGTCGGCGGCGAGTTCATGAAGGATGAGGATATAGAGCGCCTCAGGCAGATCGGCGAGCGCCGCTGGTTGCGCTATTTCGACGACCGCCTGGGCATCTCCCACGACGAGGCCGAGCGCCTGCAGGGCCGGCCCGAGCGGCCGCTACCGGCCGAGGAGTTCCTCCTTGCCGACAAACCCGAGCACCGCGTGCCGTGGGGTGAGCGCAAGCCACCGGTGGTGAAGGACGATCCACGCAACGTCTGGGGCTTCGACATGCGCCTGCCGCCCTACGCGAGCAACTATGGCGAGCTGTACAACCTGGGCATCCGCCGCGGCACGCTGAACGACGAGGAGCGCTTCAAGATCAACGAGCACATCGTCCAGACCCTGATGATGCTCACCACGCTGCCTCTGCCGCGCAATCTGCGCCGCGTGCCGACCATCGCCGCCAACCATCACGAGAAGATGGATGGCACCGGCTATCCGCGCAAACTCTGTCGCGAGCAGATGAGCATTCCGGAAAGAGTCATGGCGATCGCCGATATCTTTGAAGCGCTGACTGCCGCCGATCGCCCGTACAAGGCGCCGAAGACGCTGTCCGAGTCGCTGAAGATCCTGGCCTTCATGGCACGAGACCAGCACATCGACGCCGACCTGTTCCGCCTGTTCATCAGCCAGGGCGTCTACAAGGAATACGGCGAGCGCTTCCTCAACCCCGAGCAGATGGATGCGGTGGATGTGCGGGCGTTGCTGCAGATTCTGGATGGGGTCAAGGCCTAGCTCCACCCCGGAACACCCTGAAACGCAAACCGCCGGCTGATGCCGGCGGTTTGCGTTACATCAGGGGTATCGATCAGCGCTTGGCGAGGTTGGTGGCGTAGCGGTTGATCTGCGGGTTCTTCGCCACGGTGCAACTTGGCCCGGCGAGGAACTGGGAGGTCCGCAGGTACTGCTGTTGCGGGTAGTAGGCAAAGACGTAGCTGCCGTTCTTCAGCGTGTCGATCAGCTGCTGCGCCACCTGCGGACGCACTGCCGGGCAGCCGAGGCTGCGGCCCAGGCGGCCAAGGCCGGGGACGACCTTGGGATCGGCGTAGGCGGCGGCGTGCATGACGATGGCGCGCTCTTCGCTGTTGTCGTTGAAGCCCGGCTCCAGGCCCAGCAGGCGCAGGGAACGGCCGTGCTTGCCGCTGTAGGTCTGGCCGGTCTGGTAGAGACCGATGGAGGACTGGTTGCTCTCCGGGCGATTGGAGAAGGAGGTGGCCATGTCATCGCCACTCTTCTTGCCATGGGCGACCCACTCTTCGAAGAGCAGCTTGCGCTGCTTCAGGTCGAAGACCCAGAGGCGCTTGTCGCGGGACGGTTTGGAGTAGTCGATCACCGTCAGCAGTCGGTTCTGGCCGCCCAGCTGGGTGCTGGCGCACTGCAGCGCGCTGAGCGCCAGGCGCAGGGTTTCGGTGTTGGTCGCCGGCGCGAGGCGGTGCAATTCCTCGGCCGTGGGCAGGCGGGCGGCGGACGCGGTCTGCCAGCTGCCGATCGCGAAGAGCGCGGCACTGGCGAGCGAAATCCGGAAGAACCCCCGTAACTTCAAGAAAGTCAGCATGAATACAACATTCCCGTTGAATAGATATGGTTTTTTCTGGGAAACGCCGCATTGTGCGTGATTTTTGACCAGTGGTGTGGCTGTTTTTTAATCAAGTATGGTTCCACCCGTCGGTAATTACGAACTTTTCAGCACAATAAATCGCCACGAAGCACCGATATTCCGGGCAAGAGGGCGAGTGGAACTCACCGCGGACAGGCGCCTGGACTCTTTGTGTTTCGAGATTCTTCGGCTGCTTGCACGGCCGGCTTGAGGCCGTCTGTCCGCAGGTGAGGACTGGCAGTGTGGCTGGAGTGGATGGTGGCGGGGGGAGGGAAACGATGAAGACCATGTAGGGATAATCCGGAGCAACGCGAAGCCGCTCCGGTTCTACCCGTTACTCGACACTCTGGTTCTTGACCGGTTTCTGTTCCGCCTTGCGGTCGTTGGTGGTGATCACGGTGAAGTCCGGGTTGCTGCGCATGTCGCGGGTGGACGGCAGATCGGTGATCACCAGGGTGCTGCCGACATCCATGCTGGTCAGCAGGCTGCGCAGGAACTCACGGTCGAGGCTGAACTTGCCCAACTGCTCGGCGGGCGTCAGGCCGCGTTGCGGATCGCTGACCTGCACGCTGGTCCAGCGCAGGTTCGGGTTTTCGCTGTCGATCTCGCTTTGCGAGGGTTTCTCCATGAGGGAGAAGGCGGCGACGCCGGTCTTTTCCTCCGCGTGCTCGAAAGCTACCGGCGCAGTGCCGATCTGCAGGCCGCCACGGTAGACGTAGAGGCGGCGGTCGGCGCGGCTGACCAGTACCGAGACAGGGCCCTTTTCCGCACCGGGGTCGCTCCAGAACGGCACCACCATGCCGCTGTCGTCGTGCGGGCCGGCGGCGCGGCCGCCGCTGACGATGGGGGCGAGCAGGCCGGGGTGGTAGACCTCCACGGGTGAGCTCTTGGCGTCGGAGATGATCACGGTGGTGGAGGTGAAGCCGGTGACTTCGTAGAGCTTCTTGGCGAACGCCATGGGCAGACGGATGCATCCGTGGGAGGCCGGGTAGCCGGGCAGGTTGCCGGCGTGCAGGGCGATGCCGTCCCAGGTCAGGCGCTGCATGTAGGGCATCGGCGCGCTGTTGTAGAGGTCGGAATGGTACTCGACCTTCTTCTGCAGGATGGAAAACACGCCGGTGGGAGTTTCCTTGCCCTTCTTGCCGGTGCTCACGGTGGCCACGCCGATGGCGATGCCGTTGCGGTACACGTAGGCGCGCTGCTCGGTGAGGCTGACCACCAGGGTCACCGGGCCCGCCGGGGAGATTTCCGGATACCAGAGGAACTGGCCGGGCTTGAGGGTCTTCAGCGCGGCCTGCAGGTCCGAGAGCGGCGAGGGCTTGCCCGGATTGGCAAAGGCGACGCTGGCGCTCAAGGCGATCAGCAGGGCAACCGACAGTTTCTTCATCACCTTTCCTTGGAACGCGGGCATGGCAGGCAGCTTAGCCAAGCGGCGTGGGCACCTGCAAACCGCCGGGCTGAATGGTTTGCGTAGGAGTTTTCGGAATGTCGCGCGGGGCACGAGATGTAGGAGCGGACTTTGTCCGCGATTGATTTTCGCTCGCTCCGAGCAGACCGGTGGGCCATCGCGGACGGAGTCCGCTCCTACGAGATACCTCTGCGCTTGGGCCATCCCTCACCCCAGCCCTCTCCCAAGGGGAGAGGGGGCCGTTCGGTGCAGGATGAAACCTCAGTGTCAGCCGGCTCGGGCTGCCCCCTCTCTCTGAGGAGCGGGGCGCGCAGCCAGGGCTGGGGTGAGGGAGATGCATTGGTACGGCCCCCCAGGAAAAGACAGCTGCTCCTACGCGTCCAGCTCGGCGATTTCCTGCGCAGTCAGCGCGCGGTATTCGCCGGGCTGCAGTGCCGGGTCGAGCAGGAGACTGCCCATGCTCTCGCGGTGCAGGCGGGTCACCTTGTTCTGGAAGTGACCGAACATGCGCTTGACCTGGTGGTAGCGGCCTTCGCGCAGGGTCAGGCGCGCGGCGCGAGTGTCGAGGATTTCCAGCTGGGCGGGCAGGGTGGTGAGGTCTTCGAAGGCAAAGTACAGGCCCTGCTCGAAGGTCTCGATGTAGCACGTCTCGATCGGGTCTTCGGTCTCGACGTAGTAGACCTTGGGCAGTTTGCGCCCGGGCAGGGTCATGCGCCGTGACCACTGGCCATCATTGGTGATCAGCAGCAGACCGGTGGTGTTGTAGTCCAGGCGGCCGCCGATGTGCAGCTCGTGCTTGTCCGGCTCGTCCAGCAGGTCGAGCACGGTGCGGTGCTCGGCGTCGCGGGTGGCGCTGACGCAGCCGGCGGGCTTGTGCAGCATGAAATAGCGCGCCGGCTTGCCGGCCTGCAGCAACTCGGCGTCCAGCTCCACGCGGGAGAACTCGCGTACTTCGTGGCGTCCATCGCGCACCAATTCGCCGTCCACGCGCAGGCGCCCTTCGGCGAGCAACTGGCGGGCCTGCTGGCGGTTCAGGTGGGGCAGGTTGGCGATGAAACGATCCAGACGCATCAGGCGCGCTCGTCGTCCTTCAGCCCGGCGGCGCAGCGCGGGCACAGGCAGGCGCGGTCGACCAGCTCAGGTGGAATGCGCTCCAGCGCGTTGCGCTCGATGATTGTGCTGAAGCACCAGCAGGGTTGGCCTTCCAGTGCCGGATCGGACTGGGTGCAACGGTTGGACTGGCCGCAGAGCGGGCAAAGGCTGGGATCGGGAAGGGCGTCGTTCATGAGCGGTCAGGCGGGAATTGGCGGTGATGCGGGCGTTCAGGGTGCAGCGCCGACCCGCATCGCGCAAGCGGATTCGGATCGGCGCGGCCGTTGGCTCAGGGCATGTCGACGCGCTGGATCCAGGGTTCCAGGCGCTGGCCGAAGGCGACTTCGGCGACGAAGGGCTGGGCTCGACCATCTGCGGCCCGGTGAGGCTGCGCGGTGATCTGGTCCAGGCGTTCGCGCCACTGCCGCGGCACATTGAGGTTGTCGGTACCGACGGCGCTGGCCGTGCCGCCAAGTGTCCAGATGTGCTGGTAGTAGTTGGAGACGGGGCGCACCTGGCCGTGGACGATGAGATAGCGCTGGCGGTCGGGGTAGCGCGCCCGCAGCGTCGGCAGGTCCAGGCCGACGTCCTTGAGCAGCAGGCGCGTGTCGGTTTTCTCCTCGCTGTCCAGTTCGCGCCGAATGAAGTCGCGTTCATCCGCCAGGCGTGCATTCTGTGGCGCGGCATCGGCGGCCAGGCGAGCCTCGTCGAGGCGTTTGCGGGTCAGCTGCACTTCGCGCTCGTACAGCGGGCCGTTGAGCTCCAGTACCAGCAGCGCCTCGCGTGATTGCTGGCGGCCGAAGCGCCGGGCGCTGTCGTCGTCCACCTGCTCGGGGATGGCGAAGCCGAGTTCGGCCATCTTCTGGCCATCGATGGCCGGCTGCCAGCCGCGATTATGCTGCCGCGCGGCTTCGTCCCGGCTGGGCGTACGCCAGCGCAGGCGCAGGCTCAGGCCGCTGTTTTCCTTGTACCAGTCGCTGTTGCGCAGCAGTTCGCGCTGGCTGAGCGACAGCACGCTGTCCGGCTCGCCGGAGCGGTTCCAGGCAACGCCACCCAGGGCGACGGCGTTGACCAGCAGGATCAGCCCGACGCCGCTGGCCAGTGCGTGAGTACGGGTCCAGTTCATGGGCGGGCTCCCAGCAGGCCGTGGGCGCGGCGCAGGCGCCGCAGCACCAGCAGGATCAGCACCGCGCACAGGCCCAGCACGAGGAAGAACAGGTACTTGGGCATGACCTCCCACCACCAGTCGAAGAACTTGGTGTAGAGGAAGATCACGAAGAAGGTCAGCCCGGTGTTCACCACTTCCGGCCATTCACGGCGCGCGCCCAGCCAGATCACTAGCGCCGACACAGCGAAGCCCAGGACCTGGTAGGCGCCCTCCACCGCGCGTGGGTGGAAGGGCAGGTAGCTGCCGCTGCCCCAGTTGGCCAGCACCAGCATCGGCAGGAACACCCCGAGCAGGCCGAATACCCGGTAGATCGTGGCGAAACCGTCGAAGCGATGCTGGGAGATGAACGACGGCACGAGGAAGATCAGCAGCGCCGCGGGGAAGAAGTTTTCCGGACGTTCGCCGACGTCCAGCCAGTACACGCCGCTCCAGGTACCGACTCGCGCGGCGACATAGCCCATCACGCAGATCAGCGCGGCGGCCAGCAGCAGCCGGGTGTTGCAGGTGTAGGCCAGCAGCAGGGCGTACGCGGCCCAGGGCAGCAGGGCCTTGTCGGACGGCGTGATATTGAAGATCTGCCCGACCATCACGACGTTCAGCACGAAGCAGGCGAAGGCCAGCATGGCGCCGAGCCTGGCGAAGTAGCCGGAGGCGTCGCGGCGTTGCAGCACAAGGGTCAGCAGCAGGCTGATCAGCGAGGCGCCGATGAGGATGGCGACCTGCACGCCTTCGCTGAACAGCCCCCAGAACTGGTAGAAGAGGAAAAACAGGCTGGCGGCCAGGGCCAGCGCGCCGAGGAAGGAGGCGATGCGCATGCCCAGGGACAGTCGGTGGTCCTGGCTGTCGCGGTCGATGTCGAAACGCGCGCGGTAATCGGCGAGCAGGCGTTGCTGGTGTTCGTGCAGGCGCTGCTGCTGGGCGTTGTCGAGAACCAGGGCGCCTTCGTCGCGCAGGCGCTGGAGTTCGCGGTCGAAGGCGAGGATGTCGTTGACGCGGTGCTGCGCCTGCTGGTGGCTGAGGTCGGACATGACCGGTCCTTGCGGCGGATGATGCTGGGACTCTAGCTGGTGGCGCGGTGGGGTTCCATGCTCCAACGCCGGTAACGCAAAGCGCGTGGCGTTCGCGACCCGCTATCCGCCCACACGCCGATGATGCAGCAGCATTGCAGGATGGGTGGAGCGTAGCGATACCCATGCTGGCGGTGCGTGGATTTGATGGGTATCGCTGCGCTCCACGCCATCCTACGAAAGCTTTCTGTGATCAGCTGCGGCTGGCCAGCCGCACACGTCAACCACTGAGCAGTTTCGTGTGAGCGGGTCATCGCGGACGGAGTCCGCCCCTGCGCCGGGATCGGTTTTCGCAGCATTGTAGGATGGGTGGAGCGCAGCGATACCCATGCTGGTGGTGCGTGGATTTGATGGGTATCGCTGCGCTCCACGCCATCCTACGAAAGCTTTCTGTGATCAGCTGCGGCTGGCCAGCCACGCGCGCCAGCCGCCGAAGCGGCTGATGTCCTCGGCGCCGTCCAGGCCCCAGGCGTCGCAGATGAAGCCGGTCTCCCAACTGCCATCCTCCAGTTGCACCTTGCCCAGTCCCAATGGCGCGGGAATGCCAGTGAGGAAGGAGCCCAGTTCGGCGCTGGGCAGCTCCCAGACTTCCACTTCGATGGCCGCGCCGCCCTCGGCCACGCGCAGCATGCCCGGGCGCAGCGGCGGGCCGCCGGCCAGGGCGTAGAGTTTGTAGGCGGGTGCGCTTTGGGTTGCGCGCAGCAGGCGCGCGCCGCGCTGGCGCAGTTGCCAGTTCAGCGCCAGGCCGTCCAGATGGGCGCCACAGACCACCAGGCGCGCTCGGTCGTTGCGCGCGGCGCTGGCGGAGGACGCCGGCGCCATGGCGTTGCCGCCGGTGAGCGGCAGGTTGTGCCGGCGCTGCAGCGCATCCGCCACGCCGAGCAGGTACTGATCAGTGAAGGCGCGGCCGAACAGGGTCACGCCCCAGGGCAGGCCGTTGTCCATGATCGCGCTGGGCACGGCGACGGCGGCGTAGTCCAGCAGGTTCATGAAGTTGGTGTAGTAGCCCAGGTCGGAATTGCGCTTCACCGGTTCGGCGTGCAGCTCGTCCAGCGTCACCGGGCGGCCGATGGTGGGGGTGAGCACGCAGTCGAGGTCGGCGAGGATCGCGTCGCACCGGACCTTGAGTTCCTGCAGGCGGTATTGCGCGCGGAACGCTTGCACGGCGGTTGCGCCGGGAGCCTTGGCCAGCACATCGCGAATCACCGGCAGCACGGCGAACGGATCGCGCTCGATCAGTTCGCCGGCCACGCTGTAGCGCTCGGCCACCCAGGGGCCTTCGTAGAGCAGGCGCGCGGCTTCGAGGAAGGGTGCGAAGTCGATTTCCTGCGCCTCGCCACCGAGGGCCTTGAGCTGGTCGAGGGCATCGGTGAACAGCACCGGGCCTTCATGGCAGCCGAAGAATTCCAGTTGATCGGCGCGGGGAACACCGAAGCGGAAAGGTTTGGGCGCACCGAAGGCGCTGGCGTCGTTCCACGCCGGGTTGGCGCGGCTGTAGCCGTCCCGTGGATCGAGCTTTGCAGTGAGAGCGAGCAGCTCGCTGGCCTCGGCGGCGCTGGCGGTGAAGTAGGTAATGCAATCCAGCGTGCGGCAGGCCGGCACCAGGCCGTGGTTGGACAGCAGCCCCTTGCTCGGCTTCAGCCCGAGCAGGCCGTTGAGCGCTGCCGGCACGCGACCGGAGCCGGCGGTGTCGGTGCCCATGGCGAAGCTCGCCACGCCCAGCGCCACGGCCAGCGAGGAGCCGGCGCTGGAACCGCCCGACGGGTACTCGGGCAGCACACTGTTGCGGCATTCGCCATAGGGCGAGCGGGTGCCGTTGAGGCCGGTGGCGAACTGGTCGAGGTTGGTCTTGCCCAGCGGGATGGCGCCCAGGTCGATCAGTTGTTGTACCAGCGTCGCGGATGTTTCCGGCGTGTAGGCGAAGGCCGGGCAGGCGGCGGTGGTGGGGATGTCGGCGAGGTCGATATTGTCCTTGATGGCGAAGGGGATGCCGTAGAGCGGCAGGCTCTCCGGTGACTGGTCGTCCAGCGCGGCAAGGTAGGGCTCCAGTTCTTCCAGGCTGAGCAGGTGGATGAACAGGTGGTAATCCGGGTTCAGCGCGGCGGCCTTGTTGCGCAGCTGGGCGATGAGCTGGCGCGGCGTGGTGCGGCCTTCGCGGTAAGCGCTGCGCAGGGTGGTGAGGCGGAGATCGAAGGTGGTGGGCATGGTCGTGTTTCCTTGGGCCGATCAGTTCTCTGGCTGGGCTGCCCTCACCCCGGCCCTCTCCCGGAGGGAGAGGGGGAAGAGCAGCCCGGCGCGGTGTGGGTTGCGAACCATGGCTGGCCGGGTGGCGCGGACTGTGGTTCAGGTTGAATCCAGCGCTGAGGCCCACTCCGAACAGTTCCCGCTCCCGCTGGCAGAGGGTTAGGGTGAGGGGCTCCTGGCCAGATCGATAACGTCAGCTCAAGCCTCCTCCATCACCACCACCCGTTGCCCGGCGCGCACCGGCGAACCGGGCTGCACGCGGACCTCGCGCACTACGCCGTCGCGTGGGGCGGTGAGGGGGATTTCCATTTTCATGGATTCGAGGATCACCAGGATGTCGCCGGCTTTCACGCTGGCGCCGGCTTCCACCTGCACCTGCCAGAGGTTGCCGGCGATGTGGCTTTCGACGGCATGTTGGCCAGCGCCGAGCGGGGCGTCTTCGCCGGTGTCGACGGCGGCTTCCTCGCTTTCGAAGTGCGCCTGGCCGGAGGCGATCCAGCGCTGGCGCTCGGCGTCGAAGGCGGCGCGCTGGTGGCGGCGGAAGGCAGCGATGCTGTCGGCTTCCTCGGTGAGGAATTGCTGATAGTCGGCCAGGCGCAGTTCGCTCTCCTCGATGCGCAGCGGATAGCGGCCCAGCGGGAAGTCGCGGCGGATGCGCAGCAGTTCGTCCGCCGAGACCGGGTAGAAGCGGATCTGGTCGAAGAAGCGCAGCAGCCAGGGCTTGCCGTCGAATGCGGCGACTTCGCGGTAGCGGTTCCACATCTGCAGGGTGCGGCCGACGAACTGGTAGCCGCCGGGGCCTTCCATGCCGTAGACGCACATGTAGGCGCCGCCGATGCCCACGGAGTTTTCCGCGGTCCAGGTGCGTGCCGGGTTGTACTTGGTGGTCACCAGGCGGTGGCGCGGGTCCAGCGGCGTGGCCACCGGCGCGCCGAGGTAGACGTCACCCAGGCCCATCACCAGGTAACTGGCTTCGAAGACGGTGCGGTACACCGCCTCCAGGTCCGGCAGTTCATTGATGCGGCGGATGAACTCCAGGTTGCTCGGGCACCAGGGCGCGTCCTTGCGCACGGTGGTCATGTATTTCTCGATGGCCAGCTGGCAGGCCGGATCGTCCCAGGACAGTGGCAGGTGGACGATGCGCGACGGCACCTTGAGGTCCTGCGCGGCGCACACGGCGTCCCAGAGTCCGGCGACGGTTGCCAGCAAGGTTTCCAGCGAGAGGGTTTCCGGCTGGTAGTGCACCTGCAGCGAGCGGATGCCGGGGGTGAGGTCGATCACGCCGTCGAGCTGCCTGGCTTCCAGCGCCTGCATCAGGGCGTGGCCGCGAAAGCGCAGGACCAGGTCCAGCTCCGGCTGGCCGATTTCCAGCAGCAGGTGGGTGTCGCCGGAAAGGCGCGCAACCAGGCGGGTGTCGTCCTGGCCGAGGTCGAGGACGATGGGGGAGGTGAGCACGGTGCTCGGGCTGCCCTCACCCCCCGCTTTCTCCCGGAGGGAGAGGGAGCCCTCCGTGCCATCGGAGAACAGCGTGCCCGCCGGCAACGCCGAACGGCCCCCTCTCCCCACGGGAGAGGGCTGGGGTGAGGGGAAATCGGCTGCGCCTATGCTGGGCGTTGCCTGTGTAGGAGCGAGCTTGCTCGCGAACCCGCCCAACTCCAGAACTTCCGGCATAAAGCGTTCGCGAGCAAGCTCGCTCCTACAGAACTGCGCCAATCTGCGGGCGGTGGCGATATCCACCGGCAGGAAGCGAACCTTGTCCCCCGCCTTGAGCTGGCCGAGCTGCCAGAGGTCGGCCTCGATCACCGTCACCGGGCAGACGAAGCCGCCCAGGCTCGGGCCGTCCGGGCCGAGGATCACCGGCATGTCGCCGGTGAAGTCCACCGCGCCGATGGCGTAGGGATTGTCGTGGATGTTGGATGGGTGCAGGCCGGCCTCGCCGCCGCTCTCGCGCACCCATTCCGGTTTCGGCCCGATCAGGCGTACGCCGGTGCGGCTGGAGTTGAAGTGCACTTCCCAGTCGGTGGCGAAGAAGGTCTCGATGTAGGCCGGGGTGAAGTATTCCGGTGCGCCGTGGGGGCCGTAGATCACGCGGATGCTGCGTACGGCGGGGAGGTCGGTGCGCAGCTCCACTGGCAGGCTCTCACCGTGACTTCCGTCTTCCAGCTCGGCGATGTGCAGCACGTCGCCGGCGCGCAGGGCGCGACCGCCGTGGCCGCCGAACTGGCCGAGGGTGAAGGTGCTCTTGCTGCCCAGGTAGTCCGGCACGTTCACGCCGCCACGCAGGCACAGGTAGCTGCGCGCGCCAGCGCCGCCGACAGTGCCGAGGCTGAGCGTGGACCCGGCGGCTACGAACAGCGACGTGTCCATCGGCTGCTCGACGCCACCCAGGTGGATCGGCAGCGGGGCGCCGGTGACGCTTACCACCGCGTCGGTGTTGAAGCGCAGGGTCGGGCCGCTCATGGTGATTTCCAGCGCGGCGGCGCCTTCGGGGTTACCCAGCAGGGTATTGCCCAGGCGCAGCGCGCGATCATCCATCGGCCCCGATGGCGGTACGCCCACGGCCCAGTAGCCGAGGCGGCCGGGGTAATCCTGCACGCTGGTCTGGGTGCCGGCGCTGAGCACTTCGAGTGTCTGGGCGCGGTACTGCAGGCCTTCCAGGCAGCGCGTCCAGGGCGAGCCGCTGGCGAAGGGCGCGTCTTTGATGATCTGCCGCAGGTAGTCGCGGTTGCATTCCACGCCGTACAGCAGGCTGTCGGCCAGCGCGCGGTCAAGGCCGGCGCTGGCCTGTTCGCGGGTCGGCGCCCAGGCGATGAGCTTGGCGATCATCGGGTCGAACCAGGGCGGAATCTCGCAGCCGGCCTCGACCCAGGTGTCGATGCGCAGCGCCTTGCCGTCGGTCGGTGGGAACTGCACGGCAGTGAGCAGACCGGGACAGGGTTGGAAGTCGCGGCCCGGATCCTCCGCGTAAAGACGCGCCTGGATCGCGTGGCCGCTGGGTTTCAGCCCGGCGATGAGGTCGGCCAGCGGCGGCAGGTCGCCGGCGGCCAACTCGATCATCCAGCGCACCAGGTCAACGCCCCAGACCTGTTCGGTGACGCCGTGCTCGACCTGCAGGCGGGTGTTCACTTCGAGGAAGTAGAAGCGTTGCGCCTCGCTGTCGTAGACGAACTCCACGGTGCCGGCGCTGCGGTAGCTGACGGCCTTGGCCAGTTGGACCGCCGCCGCGCAGAGAGCGTCGGCCATGCCAGAGGGCAGGTTGGGTGCAGGGGTTTCCTCCAGCACC
Source organism: Pseudomonas sp. GD03903 (assembly GCF_029840045.1). NCBI lineage: Bacteria > Pseudomonadati > Pseudomonadota > Gammaproteobacteria > Pseudomonadales > Pseudomonadaceae > Pseudomonas > Pseudomonas sp. GD03903. The sequence goes on from NZ_JAOCBT010000028.1 coordinate 52,828, forward strand.
TTCTGGTTGCGCCGCTGCACCGAGCAGTCGCGCACGCCGAGGGCGATCACTTCGCCCTGGCCGTCGCCGAATACCTGCACTTCCAAGTGGCGGGCGCGCTGGATGTACTTCTCGATGAACACGCCCGAGTCGCTGAAGTTGTTCTGCCCCAGGCGCTTCACCGCATCGAAGGCATCGCGCAGTTCGTCCGCCGAGCGGCATACGCGCATGCCGATGCCGCCACCGCCGGCGGTGCTTTTCAGCATCACTGGGTAGCCGACTTCTTCACCGGCGAGCAACGCGGCTTCGAGGTCGGGCAGCAGGTCGGTGCCTTCGAGCATCGGTACGCCTTGTTCGCGGGCCAGCGCACGGGCGGTGTGCTTGAGGCCGAACACACGCAGTTGCTCCGGCGTCGGGCCGACGAAGGCGATGCCGGCGGCTTCGCAGGCTTCGGCGAAGGCGGCGTTTTCCGAGAGGAAGCCGTAGCCGGGATGGATCGCCTGGGCGCCGCTGTCGCGGGCCGCGGCGAGGATTTTCTCCACGACCAGATAAGTGCTGGAGGCCGGGCCTTCGCCGAGGCTGATGGCCTGGGCGGCCTGCTGGAGGTGCAGGCTGGCGGCATCGGCTTCGGAGTACACGGCGACGCCGCCCACGTTCAGTTCATTGAGCGTGCGCAGGATGCGGCAGGCAATGGCGCCGCGGTTGGCGATCAGGAGCTTGTCGAACATGAGGGCGTCCCCATGGGGTGGCGGGCCGTCCCGCCATGATTCGGTGTGCACCACGGTCGTCCGTGGCGCTGGAGGCTCTCGTAGGATGGGTGGAGCGGAGCGATACCCATGTGGTATCGGTGATGGGTATCGCAGGCTCCACCCATCCTACGGGGCAGGTTCGTTTCCGCCGGGTGACTCGCGCAGAGTGGAACTGCACTGGGCGCTGCGGCTCTGGGCGAGCAGGAACAACCAGCGGCGCAGGCGCGCGGTCAGTCCCATACCAGCAACTCCGCCGGTGTCGGGTTCCAGCCGTTGCAGGGATTGTTGAGCTGCGGGCAGTTGGAAATCAGGACGATCACGTCCATGTGCGCGAGCAGTTCGACGTACTTGCCGGCGCCGGAGATGCCGTCCTCGAAGGTCAGGCCGCCTTCGGCGGTGACCGGCACGTTCATGAAGAAGTTGATGTTGTGGCTGATGTCGGCCTTGCCCAGGCGGCCGTCGTGCAGGCTGGCGCGCAGGAAGTTGTCGCGGCAGCTGTGCATATAGCGCTTGTCCAGGGCGTAGCGCACGGTGTTGCTCTCCTGGGCGCAGGCGCCGCCGAGGGTGTCGTGGCGGCCGCAGGTGTCGGCGACGATGCTCAGCATCGGCTTGCCGAGGTTGGAATACAGCACGCTGCCGGCGCTGAGGTAGACCTGCCCCTGCTTGCGCAGGGTGCGCTGTACGTCGTAGCGCTCGCGCGGGTTGGCGGCGCTGAAGAACAGCGTGTCCACCGCCTGGTTGCCTTCCAGGTCGAGGATGCGCAGGGTCTGTCCGGCCTTGAGTTCGGTGAGGCTGGGTTCGCCGGCCGGGATCAGGGTGCGCGAGACACAGGCTTCGGGGTGTTTGTCGCTGGGGACGATGGGCATGCTCGCGCTCCTTACAGGTACTGGCGTTCGGTGTTGTGGAAGCCGCGGCCGTTCTCCGCGCGGGACGTGCGGCAAAGCACGCTGATGCCGTCGGCGGCGACCTGCTGCCAGGTCAGGCCGATGGGCTTGGGCGCGTACTGTGGGTTCGGGTCCATGGGGTGTTGCAGGGCGGTGAGCACGACGAGGGTGTCCATCGGCGCGTAGAGCTCGACGTAGTCGCCGGCCTTGGAATTGCCCTGGGCGAAGCGGAAGCAGCCATCGGTGTCGACGTCCACGCGGCTGAACAGGTTCAGGCACATCAGCAGGTCCTGCAGGCGCATGTCCCACTTGCCAATTTCCACCAGCAGGTTGTCCACACCATTGCGGTAGAAGCCGTTGCGCAGTTCCTGGTAGCGGCCTTCGCCATACTTCTCCTGCACTTCGGCGGCGTTCAGCACGCCGCCGAAGCTGTCGTGCCAGCCGCAGCTGTCGGCGCTGATGGCGGCCAGCACGCGGCCCATGTCCGAGTACAGGCAGTGGCCGGCGGTGAGCTTGGCGGTGTGCTGGCATTTGAGGCTGTCCGGCAGGTTCAGCCGCTCGCTTTTCTCGGCGGCGTTGAACAGCAGCAGGCTGACGTTGCCGCCGCCTTCGATGTCAGTCAGGCGCAGCAGCTGGCCGCGCTTGAGGACGAAGGAGGTGTGGCCGCCGCCGGGGACGGTTTCTTCGTAGAGGGTGGTGCGCAATTCGTTCATGGCGGGCTCCTTAGTAGGCCGGCGTGATCAGCGGGGCGGCGGCCGTTTCCAGGCGCGCGGCAAGCGGTTCGGGCAGGGCGGCGCGGGCGGCCTTGCGGTCGGCGTTGAGCGGAATGTCGTAGGTGATGCGCGCGCCGTAGGCGCTGGGTGCCTGCGGGTCATGGCGGACCTTGTCGAAGACCAGCAGGCGGGTGCCCAGGCTGAAGCCCTCGGCGAGGTCGTGGGTGACCATGAACACGGTGAGCCGGGTTTCCTGCCACAGCTCCAGCAGCAGGGCGTGCATGTCCTTGCGGATGCCCGGGTCGAGCGCGCCGAAGGGTTCGTCGAGCAGCAACACGCGCGGCTTCATCACCAGTGCCTGGGCGATGGCCAGGCGTTGCTGCATGCCGCCGGACAGGGCGCTCGGATACTGCTTCAGCGCGTGACCGAGGCCGACGCGTTCGAGCAGGGCGGCAGCCTGCTCGCGGGCCTCGCGCTTGGCGTTGCCCAGCAGCCGGCCGAGCAGCGGCGAACGCGGCAGTTCCAGGCCGAGGGAGACGTTGTCGAGCACGGACAAGTGCGGAAACACCGAGTAGCGCTGGAACACCACGCCACGGCTCGGGTCGGGCTCGCCCGGCAGCGGCTCGCCTTCGAGCAGCAGCTCGCCACGGCTGGGGCGCTCCTGACCGAGCAGCAGGCGCAGGAAGGTGGACTTGCCGCAGCCGGAGGCGCCGACCAGGGTGCAGAACTCGCCTTCCTTTACGTCGAGATTGAGGCGTTCGAGCACCACGTTGCCGTCGTACTGCTGCCAGACATTGCGGACCGAAATGAAGCTCATGCCTTGCCTCCTTCGTACCAGGGGAAGGCACGCCGGGTGAGCAGGCGCAGGCCGTAGTCCATCAGCCAGGCCAGCGCGGTGATCCACACCACGTAGGGCAGGATCACGTCCATGGCCAGATAGCGGCGCACGAGGAAGATGCGGTAACCCAGGCCGTCGGTGGAGGCGATGGCCTCGGCGGCGATGAGGAACAGCCAGGCCGAGCCGAGCATCAGGCGCAGGGAAATGAGCAGGCGCGGCATCAATTGCGGCAGCACCACGCGCAGGATCAGCGTCCAGGTGCTGGCGCCCAGGGTCTGCGCCTTGATCAGCAGTTCGCGGGGGATTTCGCGGGCGCGCTGTTCGATGTCGCGGGCGATGCAGGGGGCGACGCCGATGACGATCAGCACCACCTTGGACAGCTCGCCGAGGCCGAAGACGATGAACAGCACCGGCAGGATCGCCAGCGGCGGGATCATCGACAGCACGGTGAGCAAGGGCGAGAGCGGCGCGCCGAACAGCGGCACGCTGCCGGCGGCGATGCCCAGCACCAGGCCGAGCAGGGCGGCGATGGAGAGGCCCATGCCGAGGCGCTGCAGGCTGGCGCCGGTGTCCTGCCAGAACAGCACTTCGCCGGTGCGCTTGTCTTCGCTGAAAGCCAGGCGGTTCACCGCGTCGGCCATCTGCGCGGCGCTGGGCAGCAGCTTGTCGTTGGGGTTCTCCGCCAGGCGCGAGGTGGAGCCCGCGAAGTAGGCGAACAGCAGCAGGGCGAAGGGCAGCAGCACCAGGAACAGGCGGCCGCTGCGGTCGGGGGTTCGGTTGATCAGGCGCATGCTTCGTACCTGTTTGTCGCGGTGGGGGCTATCTGTAGGAGCGAGCTTGCTCGCGAACGAGGTTTCGCTTAGCGCTAAGGCGTCATGCGGTTCGCGAGCAAGCTCGCTCCTACGAAGAGCGTCAGAGCTTGCCGTCAGCCGCCATCTGCACGTATGTGGGATCGAAGCGCAGCTTGAGGTTCTTCGCGTCACCGGTGGACAGCCCCCCCGCGAAGCTCATGCCCACCGCGTCGGCGCTTTTCGCGCCTTCGCCGAGCAGGCCGTGGGCGAAGGAGAAGGCCGCGACCTTGTCCATGGTTGCCGGCAGTTTCGGGCTGGTGGCGAAGGCCAGCGCCTCCTGCGGCGTGGCGAACAATTTGGTGGTGGCGAGCTGGCCCTGGTAGCCGGCGAGGTCGGTGCCCGAGGCCTTGGCCATGTGCTCCAGCGCGGCGCGGGTTTCGCTGCTGTCGCCCTGCATCAGCGCCACGGTCTCGAACCAGGCGCCGGTCAGCGCCTTGCCCAGTGCCGGGTTGTCCTTCAGGACCGCGCTGTTGACCACCATCATGTCCATGATCTCGCCGGGGATCTGGCTCGAGTTGAACACCTCGGTGGTGCCCGGCTTGGCGCGGGCCTCGGCGAGCATCGGGTTCCAGGTGGTCACGGCCTGCACGTCGTCGGTGTTGAAGGCGGCGGCGATGTCGGCGTCGGAGGTGTTCACCGTCTTCACGTCCTTCTCGGTGAGGCGGGCGTTTTCCAGCGCACGGGCGAGCAGGTAGTGGGAGACGGAAAGCTCCACCAGGTTGACGTTCATGCCCTTGAGGTCGGCCAGGGTCTTGCCGTCGCCCTTGAGGACAATGCCATCGTTGCCGTTGGAGAAGTCGCTGACGATCAGCGCGGTGGAGTCGACGCCACCGGCGGCGGGAATGGTCAGGGCGTCCATGTTGGTCATGGTGCAGCCGTCGAACTGGCCGGCGGTGTACTGGTTGATCGACTCGATGTAGTCGTTGAGCTGGGTGACCTTGATCTCGATGCCGTACTTCTTCGCCCACTTGTCGACGATGCCGTGGCTGGCCGCGTATTCCCAGGGCATCCAGCCGGCGTAGATGGTCCAGCAGAGGTTGAAGCTGTTTTTCGCCGCGGCGGAGGCCGAGACGCTGAAGGCGGCGAGGCCGGCGGCGAACAGGGCGGTCAGAAGGGGCTTGCGCATGGAGCATCTCCAGTCGATTGTCGGGCAGGCAGGAGTCGGGCGGCACGTGTCGCTCTCGTCTCCCGGGCTTTTGTCCCGCCGTGTAACCTCGCTGGAGGTCGATGACTCTCGGACCAGTCACTCGCCGTGCGAGCCGGAACCCTAGTCATCCATTGTCAGATTGTGGTGCCGCTGTCCGCTTGGTTCGGATCGTTCCTGCACAGCCGAGACAAAGCGAGCGGCGTGCCAAGTTGGCGAAAGTGCCGGTGCAGAAGGGCTGCGGCAGAATGCGGGGGGCTTTTCGCTGCACGCGAGTGCGTTTGCCCGCCCTCAAATGAAGCGCGGCGCCGCATCCTGGTGCGCGGGCCAGTCGAAAGGCAGGAGCGGGCGCGGCTTGCCGGGCGGCAGACTGCAGCAACCTTCACCTTGAGGAATCCAACGCCATGTCCGAGTTGCTGAGTTTCGCCAAGGGCGCGCTGACCATGTTCTGGGTCGCCGCCGTGCTCAACCTGATCTACCCCTTCGGCGAACTGCACCGGCCGCTGCTGTGGCTCTCGGTGATCCTGCTGGTGGTGCATGTCGGCGAGGTGCTGTTGCTCGCGCGCCGGCGTTCGGTCACCGAGAAGGTGCAGGTGCTGCTGTTTGGCGTGTTGCATCTGCAAAGCCGCAAGGCGCGCCGTCTGGAAACTGTAAACGGCTGATTTACCGAAGCTTTACTTTCGACTGTGGCACTGCCTTCTGACAGACATGTCTGATCTTGCGAGACCGGAAGAATGTACGCCCCGCATCCCGGCGGGGCGGCCGGCTCGCTTGATGGAGGCGCCATGCGTCGTTTCTTCGCTGCTGTATTGATGATCCTTCCGTTGACCGGTTGCGTGGTCTACGAGCATGACCACGATCGTGGAGGCTGGCGCGATCGCCCGCACTACTATCGCCCCGCGCCGCCACCGCCGGCCTACTACGGTGGCCCCTATCAGGGCTGGCACCGGTGAGTTGCCGGTTTGATCGGAGCCTGGAGGGCGATGGGCGTCGCTCCACGCCCGCCCGGGTACGCGCTCAAGACGCGGCATTGAATGCCGCGTCTTCCTCCAGCAACAACTCGACGAACTGGCTGGCCGCCGGCGACAGGCTGCGGCCGGCGTGCCGCACCAGCGCATAGGCGGAGCCGCGCCCGGCCACTTCGCCATTCGGCCAGGGCAGCACGGCGAGGCTGCCGGCCCGCACGTCGGCGGCCACCACATCCCAGGTTGCCAGGCAGAGCACGTCGCTGCCCTTCACCAGCTCCTTGAGCATCAGCACGTCATCGCATTGCACGCTCAAGGGTTGTGCGCGGCCGAGGATGCGCGAAAGGCCCTCGTGAGCGTCACGCGGCAGCCGCGGCCCGGCCAGCGGATAGCTCAGCACGCTGTCGAGCGAAGGCTGGCCGGCCATCAGCGGGTGCTCCGGCCGGCAGAACAGCACGCCGCGATGCACCCGTAGCGGCAGGATATCGAGGCGGCTGTCGCCCTCGAGTTCGCGGTAATCGGCGACGAACAGCTCGAGTTCGTCGTCCAGCAGGCGCTGCTGCAATTCGCCCCAGTTTTCGATGGAGAGCAGGATCGATACCTTCGGGTGCGCGCTGCTGTAGCGCGCCAATACTTGTGGCAACAGTCGCGCGCCGGGGAAGGGACCGGCGCCCAGGCGCAGCTCGCCGGTTTCCAGGTCCGCCAGTTGCAGCACCGCATTGCGCAGCGCGCGGTCGCCTGCCAGCAGGCGGCGGGCGTGTTCCAGCACCAGCCGGCCGTGGGCGGTGAGGGTGACGCCGCGCGGGTTGCGGTCCACCAACTGGCAGCTCAACTGGCCTTCCAGCGCCTGGATGCTGCGTGACAGGGCGGGTTGGCTAAGATTCACCGCATCAGCGGCACGGGCGAAGTGGCCGTGCTCGGCGAGGGCGACGAAGTGGCGTAGCTGGCGAAGATCGCTCATGCGCTTCCTGCATTGATTGTGAAATTGGAATGCATTGGAATTATTAGCGCGACGGCCGGCATAGTGCGAGCACAACTACAAATACCGGAGTCTTCCGATGTCCCGTCTTTCTGCTGCCGTCCTGCTGGCCGGTCTCTGCCCTGGCCTGCTGGCCGCCGCCGAGCAGCCCAAACCGCCGACCACCTTCACCGAAGCCGCCCAGGCGCAGGTGCGCCAGTCATTGCCGTTCAACGACCGTGCGGACTTCGACCGGGTGGAGAAGGGCCTGATCAAGCGCCCCGACAACCTGGTGATCAAGAATGATGACGGCAGCGTCGCCTGGCAGCTGGGCGCCTATGACTTCCTCAAGGCCACCCAGGACATTCCCAGCGTCAATCCCAGCCTGCTGCGCCAGGCCCAGCTGAATCTCAGCTACGGGCTGTTCAAGGTCACCGACGGCATCTACCAGGTGCGCGGCTACGACCTGGCCAACACCACCTTCATCGAAGGCAAGACCGGCTGGATCGTCATCGACACCCTGACCACCCCGGCGACCTCCAAGGCCGCCTACGCCCTGGTCAGCCAGGAGCTGGGGCAGAAGCCGATCCGCGCGATCATCTACAGCCATGCCCATGTCGACCACTTCGGCGGGGTGAAGGGCCTGGTCAGCCAGGAACAGGTGGACAAGGGCGAGGTGCAGATCATCGCGCCCAAGGGCTTCATGGAGGCGGCGATCAAGGAAAACGTCATGGCCGGCAACGCCATGATCCGCCGCGCCACCTACCAGTACGGCACCGTGCTGCCCAAGGGCCCGCAGGGTCAGGTCGACATGGCCATCGGCAAGGGCGTGGCGCACGGCCCGCTGAGCATCATCGCGCCGACGAAACTGATCGATGGCGAGCTGCAGGACCTGGAAATCGACGGCGTGCCCTTCACCTTCCAGAACACCCCGGGCACCGAATCGCCGGCGGAAATGAACGTCTGGCTGCCGCAGCAGAAGGCGCTGCTGATGGCCGAGAACGTCACCGCCACCCTGCACAACCTCTATACCCTGCGCGGCGCCGAAACGCGCGACCCGCTGGGCTGGAGCAAGTACATCAACGAGGCGCTGCACCGCTTCGGCGACAAGGCCGAGGTGATGTTCGCCGTGCACAACTGGCCACGCTGGGGGCACGAGGACATCGTCCACACGCTGGAGAAGCAGCGTGACATGTACGGCTACCTGAACGACCAGACGCTGCACCTGGCCAACAACGGGGTGACCATCAACCAGATCCACGAGCGCCTGAAGGTGCCGCCGGAGCTGGCCAACGAATGGTTCAACCGCGGCTACCACGGCAGCGTCAGCCACAACGTGCGTGCGGTGGTGAACAAGTACCTGGGCTACTACGACAGCAACCCAGCGACCCTGAACCCGCTGGCGCCGGAGGATTCGGCGAAGAAGTACGTCGAGTTCATGGGCGGCGCCGATCACCTGCTGCAGATGGCCAGGGCCTCGTTCGACAAGGGCGAGTACCGCTGGGTGGTGGAGGTGGTCAACAAGCTGGTCTTCGCCGACCCGAGCAACCAGGCCGCGCGCAACCTGCAGGCCGACGCCCTGGAGCAGCTCGGCTACCAGGCGGAGAACGCCGGCTGGCGCAACAGCTACCTGGTCGCCGCGCAGGAGCTGCGCAACGGCGTACCGCGTAACCTGCCATCACTGCGTGTGAGCAATCCCGATGCGCTGGCGGCCATGGATACCGGCCTGCTGTTCGACTACCTCGGCGTGCGGATGAATGCGCAGAAGGCCGAGGGCGAGGACTTCAGCATCAACCTGGTGCTGCCGGACAGGAACGAGCAATACCTGCTGGAGCTGAAGAACTCGCACCTGAACAACATCAAGGGCGTGCAGAGCGAAAACGCCGGGCAGACCGTGACCATCGACCGCGCCGACCTCAACCGCCTGATGCTCAAGGAGGTTTCGCCGGTGCGCCTGGTGTTCGAGGGCAAGCTCAAGAGCTCGGGTAACCCGCTGCTGCTGGCCAAGCTGTTCGGCCTGCTGGAGGACTTCGACTTCTGGTTCGACGTTGTGACCCCGCCCGAAAAGAGCTGAACACGCTCCTCTCTCCGCCGCGGCTGGGATCTCTCCAGGCCGCGTCATCCGGTGATGGCACAATGCAGTGATTGCATTGTGCCATTGTTTTTTTCGCGCCCAGTCTGCACCATGCGACCCCTGCGCCTGCAGCTGGTTGCCGGCGTTCGCAGTCGGGTAGTCGCGATCGTGTTCAGCCGTTGTTCGAGGATGTTGCGCCGTTGCTGGCCAGGGTCGTTGGCCCTGGTGCTGGCCGCATCGTTCGTGCTGGCGGGGGCACAGCAGGTCGAGTGGGACTTCAAGCTGATCAGCGCGCAGTCCGCGCGCCTCTACGGCCCGCTGGGCGATGGCCAGGTGCGTATCGATGCCTGGCAGAAAATGCTCGCGGGGCAATCCACCGCTGCAGAACGTGACCAGCTGCAGGCGGTCAATCGCTTCTTCAACGACCAGCTGCGCTTCACCGATGACCTCAGCCTGTGGCACGAAGTGGATTACTGGGCCACGCCGGTGGAGGCCTTGCTCAAAGGGGCCGGTGATTGCGAGGACTTCGCCATCGCCAAGTACATCAGCCTGCGACATCTCGGCGTGCCGGCGCAGAAGCTGCGCATTACCTACGTCAAGGCATTGCGTTTGAACCAGGCGCATATGGTGCTGACTTACTACCCGCGGCCCGATGCCGTGCCGCTGGTGCTGGACAACCTGATCGGCAGCATCCTCCCGGCCAGCCAGCGCAGCGACCTGCAGCCGGTGTACGCGTTCAATGGCGAGGGCCTCTGGCTCGCCGGCAGCGGCGCGGGTGGCGGCAGGCAGGTGGGCGACAGCAAGCGCTTGTCGCGCTGGCAGGACCTGTTGAAGAAGATGAAGGCCGAGGGCTTCCCTTCGAATGAATAGCTTTTGCATGAGACGCCCCTGAACGAATCACAATAGAACGCCTAGCTGCACCGACACGAATAGCTCCCGCGGGGGGAGCCTGGAGACACGATGTCCCTGTTCAAACAGTTGTTGATCGCCATCTGCCTGTTCCTGGTGGTCGCCTTCAGCGGCAGCTTCATGGTTGGCCTGGAAAGCTCGCGCGAGCAGTACGGCAACCAGCTGCGCTCCCACGCCCAGGATGCGGCCACCGCGCTGGGCCTGTCGCTGACACCGAATATCGACGACCCGGCAATGGTCGAGCTGATGGTCAGCTCGATCTTCGACAGCGGCTACTTCGAGAGCATCCGCGTGATCGACCTGGCCACCGGCAAGGTGATGGTGGAGCGTACCGGGGTACCCGACGCGGTGGCGGCCAAGGTGCCGCAGTGGTTCATTGCGCTGATCGACCTGCATTCGGCCGGCGGTGACGCCATCGTCAGCCGCGGCTGGACCCAGGCCGCACGGGTCGAGGTGCTCAGCCACCCGATGTTCGCCATCGCCAAGCTCTGGCAGAGCGCCCTCGGCAGCCTGCTCTGGCTGGTGCTGTGCGGCATCGCCAGTGCCGTGCTCGGCGCCATCCTGCTGCGCCGCCAGCTCAAGCCGCTGGACTACATGGTGGAACAATCCCACGCCATCGCCCGCCGCGAGTTTCTCAGCCTGCCGGAGCTGCCGCGCACTCCCGAGCTGCGTCGCGTGGTACAGGCGATGAACCAGATGGTGGAGAAGCTCAAGGCGCTGTTCCAGGAACAGGCCCAGCGCAGCGAACGCCTGCGCGACGAGGCTTACCAGGACAGCCTGACCGGGTTGGGCAATCGGCGCTTCTTCGACATGCAGCTGAACAACCGGCTGAGCGCCGAGGACCAGGTCAGCAGCGGCGTGCTGCTGGTGCTGCGGGTCAACGACCTCGCTGGACTGAACCAGCGCCTGGGCGGCCAGCGTGTCGACCAGTTGCTCAAGGCCGTGGCCGACCAGTTGCGCCTGGCCGGACAAGGGCTGGGCGCGGGCCTGACCCTGGCACGCAGCCGTGGTGGCGAGTTCGTCATGCTGGCGCCGGGGCTGATGCCCGAGGACGCGCCGGCCCTGGCGATGCGCCTGGAAGGCATGCTCGCTGCGCTGGTCACCACCGCTGCCAGCGACGTCAGCCCGGTTGCCTGCCTGGGTCTGGTGCCTTTCGTTTCCGGCGAATCCGCCCAGGCGCTGTTGCAGCGCGCGGACGAGGCGCTGGTGCAGGCCGAGCGGCAGAACGACAGTTGCTGGGCCTTCCTCCAGGGCGGCGCCAAGCCGGTCGCCGAGGAGCGTCACAGCTGGCACCAGTTGCTGGACGAGGCGCTGGTGCACAAGCGCTTCCAGTTGCACTTCCAGGCCGTGGTGGCCTGTGCCGACCCGCAGGTGGTGCTGCATTACAAGGTGCTCTCGCGCCTGCCAGACGGGCAGGGCGGCAGCATCGCCGCCGGGCGCTTCCTGCCCTGGCTGGACCGCTTCGGCTGGACCGCGCGGCTGGACCTGCTGATGCTCGAAAGCGTGCTGGCCGACATGGCCAAACATAACCGTCCGCTGGCGCTGAACCTGTCGGCCGCATTGCTGCGTGACGAGTGGGCGACTACCCGCGTGTTCGACTTGCTGAAGCAGCATCCGCAATTCGCCGGGCGCCTGACCCTGGAGCTGGAAGAAGACCAGTTGCCGGCGCAGCCAGTGCTGGAAGCCCTGACCCGCCGACTGGGTGAATTGGGCTATCGCCTGAGCCTGCAGCACTTCGGCGGGCGCTTCAGCATGATCGGCAACCTGGCTCGTCTGGGCCTGGCTTATCTCAAGGTGGACGGCAGCCACATCCGCCACATCGACCAGGAGAACGACAAGCGCCTGTTCATCGAGGCCATGCAGCGCGCCGCACACAGCATCGACCTGCCGCTGATCGCCGAGCGCGTGGAGACGGCGGGGGAGTTCCGTGTGTTGAAAGAGATGGGGATTCAGGGCGTGCAGGGGCAGCTGTTTGGTGGGCCAGCGCCCTGGTGATCGACGCCGGGGCGGGGCGCTTTTCGTAGGAGCGGACTTTGTCCGCGATGTTGTTGCCCGAGCTTCGTTGTTCCTTCGCCGCTTCGGCGTACGCGCGAGATTCTTGTTTCGCCCCCTCGGGCGAGTCACTTCTTCCAGACGCCAAAGAAGTAGCCAAGAAGGCTTGCCCCTCCATCCGGTTTTTCGCTTAGGCAAAAAATACCCTCGTTGAACCGAAGTTTCAGAGGCCCGAACTAGGCGTCCCCCCACGACGGGCCATCCCTGGCCCATCGTGGCTCTCGCGACATCCATGTCGCTCAACCCCTGAAACTCCGCTTCAACGAGGCCTCCTGAAAGGGGCCGTCCGGAGCGCGTTGATGTTTCTCTGGAAGTTTCTTGAGAGCTAAATCCCAAGTGCGGGGCATGCTTTTCATGTAGGAGCGAGCTTGCTCGCGAACCTGGCCCCGCTGCGGAGCTTGTTCGCGAGCAAGCTCGCTCCTACAGGGGCGGTCGCGGAAAAGAAAACGGGGCTCAGATCAGCCCCGTTTCCTCGTCGTCGTTGATCAGCCGGGTCAGCCCGCCGAGGGCTTCCCGTGCCTGGGTCCGGTTGAGCAGCTTCGAGCGCGCCGCCGGCGGCAGGTCGGTAATGCGGATCACGCCCTTGGTGATCAGCACCGAGATCAGGTCCTCCAGTACCCGGATCATGTCCAGGTCGCTCTGCTTGAGCTGCAGCAGGCTGCTCTCGGCCGCCCAGGCCTGGATGTCCGGATGGTCCGCCGGCAGCGTGCCGGTGGCGCCTTCGAATTCGGCGTCCTCGACGCGCGCCACTTTTCCCTCGGCGTTGCGCTGGATGTACAGCATCGACCCGTCCCCATGTATGAAGTGAAGGAGCGAAGGCGGGGCCATCCCGAAGGATGGCCCCGCCTTCGCCATGTCAGAGCCTGACCGTTTGCCTGCCGTGCGGCAACTGCGGGTCAGTGATGCTCAGTCTTGACCACCGGATCGGAACCCGCCACCAGCTTGTTGACGATCTCGGTGGAGGTCGAGCCGTAGGTGGAGAGGTCGACCCCGCTCAGCTTGATGGTGACGTCCGCGGCCCCGCCGTTGTTGATCTGCCCGGTGGTGCTCACCTGCAGGGTCGAGGTCGTGGTGTCCACCTTCAGGTAGCTGAGGATGTCGTTGTGCGCGGTCTCCGGCAGCAGGTCGCTGATATCGATACGGTCGCCTTCACCGGCCTTGAAGTCGGTGATGGTGTCGTTGCCGATATCCCCGGCGCGCCAGATGAAGGTGTCGGCACCCGCACCGCCGGTGAGGATGTCGTTGCCCTTGCCGCCGGTGAGCTGGTCGTCGCCGGTGCCGCCGATGAGGATGTCGTTGCCATTCTCGCCGAACAGGAAGTCGTTGCCGCCCTGTCCGTAGAGGATGTCGTTGCCATCGCCACCGTAGAGGCTGTCGCTGCCGCCACGGGTATCGCCATCGACGTTGAACAGCGTGTGGTTGTTCTTGATGTAGTCGTACATCTCGTCGCTGGTCGCCGCGTGGCCGTTCTTCAGCTCGAGGAACGCCGACAGCGCGCTGACGCCGGAGCCTGCCGGCATGTCGGCCGGTTTCGCCGGGTTGCCGTTGACGCCCCACGGCAGGTTGTCGGTGTTGATGGTGTCCCCGAAGATGATGTCGTCGCCGGCACCACCGTGGATGGTGTCGTTGCCTGACGGCGCCAGCTCGGTGCTGGTGGAGCCGCCATGCAGCGCGGCGCTGAGGTCGCTGGCCTGCTTGACGATATCCACCTGCCCGGTGGGGGCCTGGGTGGTGGTGATCTGCTTGAGGTTGTCGAGCGTGACGGTGGCGGTGCCGGCAGTGGTGTTGTCGGTCAGCACGTAGTCGATGCGATAGGTGCCTTCGCCGACCGCCTTGTCGGTGCTGTAGGTGGTGTTGCTCGACGACGAGGTCAGCGTGTGCGTTTCGACCGTCGACCAGGCGCCGTTGACGAGCTGCTTCAGCGTCCAGGTGAAGGTGTCGCCGCCGCGCATGCTTTCGCTGAAGTCGAAGCTGAAGGTCGAGGTGCTGTTCTTGCCGACGGTCAGGTCCGAGGTGATGGCGGTGGTGGAGCCGCTGGCACTGGTGTCGGTCATGGACAGCTTGTTGCCGGAGATGCCGACCGAGCCGGTGGAGCTCTTGGTCAGCGTCCAGCCCGGCAGGGCGCTGTTGTTGTCGAAGGTGAACAGCGTGGAGTTGGTGGTGTAGGACACCGTGCCGACGCCGGTGACGTTGGTGTTGTCGAAGTACTTGAGCGTGCTCTCGTTGACATTGGTGCCGATGCCGATGGCGCGGACTTCGCTGAGCGCCGAGAGGCTGGCGAAGGCCTGCGTGGTGTTCTGCATCAGCGTGCCGCTGCCGCTGGACTCGGTCGGGTCACCGTCGGTGAGGAACAGGGTGACGTTCTCGTAGCCGTTCTTCTGGGTATTGAACCAGCTGACCGCCTGGCCGAACGCTTCCTGGTAGTCGGTGCCGCCGGTGGCCTGCAGCCCCTGGGACTGGGATTGGCCGATGGCGTTGAGCAACTGATTGATGTTGGCATCGGACAGGTCGCTGATGCTGACCTTCAGGCTCGCGCTGCTCTGGAATCCGATCAGCGAGATGTTGATGACCCCGTCGTGGCCCTTGAGCTCGTTGGCCAGGTTGATCAGCGCGTCCTTGACCAGCTTCATCCGCGAGTCGGCGTAGGCCGCGCCGGACTGGCCGGCGAGGTTGTAGGCCATGCTGCCGGAGGTGTCGACCACCAGGGCGATGTTGTAGTTGGTGCCGCCCTGGGTGAGCGTCTTGATGCCGCCGACGTCGCCGAGAATCACGTCGTCGCCCGAGCCACCGGTCAGGGTGTTGTCGCCGTTGGGCGTGGTGCTCGGAATCTGCACCTGGCCGACGTGGATGTCGAAGCCATAGGTGCCCGAGGTATCGACGCCACCGTTGGCCACGCCACCGCTGTCCTGCACCGCGAACTCGAAGTGCGCGTTGCTGCCCGAGCTGTCCGGTACGTAGGTCAGCTTGCCGGCGGCAATGTCACTGGCGCTGACTGCCTTGCCGGCGCTGATGGCCTGGCCGTTGAGCAGCAGGCTGCCGGTGGTGGGCAGGGCCTTGATGAGGATGTTCTGCAGGCTGTGGTTCTGCCCGTTGGCGGAATCCGCGGTATCGCTGAAGGCGAAGTCCTTGAGGGCGAAGGTGTAGGTCTTGCCGGCGTAGACGCTGGCGGAACCGTCCGCCGACAGCGGCGCATCGTTCACCGGGGTGACGTTGAAGGTCAGGGTGCTGGACGAGCTGGAGAAGCCGTCGTGGCTGTCCTGTACCGAGAACTTCAGGGTTGCGTAGGCGCTGCCCGCGGCGTTGGCCACCGGGGTGTAGACCAGGCTGGCGAGCAGGCTGACGGCGATCACCTGGCCGGCAGTCACCGACTGGCCGTTGAGGGTCAGGCTGCCGGCGGTGGGCAGGTTGTCGATGCGGATCGCCTTGAGCGCATCGCCGGCATCCTTGTCGCTGAAGCCGAAATCGCTGGCGCTGAAGCTGCGCTTGCCGTCCTCGTTGAGGGTCAGGGTGCTGTCGGTGGCGGTGGGCAGGTCGTTGCTGCCGGTCACGGTGATGGTCACGGTGGCCGGAGCGCTGACGGCGCCCTGGGCGTCCTTCGCGGTGTAGGTGAAGGCCACCTGGCGCGATTCGCCGACATTCAGCGAATCGAAGTCGGTGCCCGGGTTGAACACATAGCTGCCGTTGGCGTTGAAGGTGAGGGTGCCGTTGCCGGCGCCCACCCCTTGTACCAGGGCGTAACCATTGAGGTTGATCGCACTGTCGATGTCGGTGGCAGCCGGTACCTGGCCGTTGAGTGTGTTGTTCTCGCCGGTGGTCTGCAGGTCGTTCTTGGCTTCCGGTGCATCGTTCACCGCATTGACACCCACGGTGACGGTGGCGGTGCTGATGGCGCCGTGGCCGTCGCTGATGGTGTAGGTGAAGCTGCCGGCGCCGTTGAAGTCCTTGGCCGGGGTGAAGACGACGTTGCCGCCCTCGAGTTTCACGCTGCCATTGACGGCGCCCTGGACGCTGATGATCGAGAGCTTGTCGCCGTCCACGTCGCTGTCGTTGCCCAGCAGGGTCTGCGGGGCGATGGTCAGCGGGGTGTCCTCGTTGGTCACCAGCTCGCCCACGGCGTGGGTCAGCGCGGTGCCGCCGACGGTGCTGTAGGTGCCGCCCTGCGGACGCATTTCCACCTGCAGCTGGGCCTGGCCGCCCTGATCCCAGTAAACGATCTCGATGCTGTGGTTGCCGCTCTGGGCGATGTTGAACACCGCCGACTCGCGACCGGTCGGGCTCTGGATGGCGTCGTACTTGAACACCTCCACGCCGTCGATCTTGATGCTGAAGCCGTCGTCGGCGTTGACCCGCAGCTGGTAGTTGCCGGCGTTGAGGCTGATCGCGCCGGTGAGCTGGATGATCGCATCGGAGGTGTTCGCCGGGTCGGTGTTCAGCGAACCGGCATCATTGCCGAGGAACTTCTGCAGGTTGCCGTCGCCGCCCAGGTCACCGCCGCTGAGGTTGTAGTTCAGCGTGGTGGAGGTGAAGGTGGCGCTCGGGTTGTGCCCGGCCATGAAGGTGGTCACCTGGCTCAGGGTGGTCAGGTTGGCGCCGTCCGGGCCTTCGTTGTAGCCCCAGTAGCTGCCCTTCAGACCGCTGACGGTGAAGTTGTCGTTCACCGCCACCGGTGCATCGTTCACCGGGGTGACGTTGAAGGTGATCTTGTTCGGCGTGGTATCGAACGCGCCGTTGCTGTCCTTCACCGAGAAGGTGAAGTTGGCGTAGTTGTCGCCATTGCCGTTGGCCGCCGGGGTGAAGACCAGCTTGCCGAGGTCGGCTGCGTTGATCACCTGGCCGGCGCTCACCGCGCTGCCGTTGAACTTCAGCGTGCCATTGGTGGGCAGGCTGTCGATGCGCACGGCGCTGAGGGCGTCGTTGTGGTCGACATCGCGGAAGCCGAAGTCGCCGGCAGCGAAGGCGCGGCTGCCATCCTCGTCGAGAACGATGGTCTTGTCGGCGCCTTCGGGAGCGTCGTTCGCACCGTTGACGGTAATGGTCACGGTGGCCGGAGCGCTGACCGCACCCTCGGCGTCCTTCGCCGTGTAGGTGAAGGACACCTGGCGGCTTTCGCCCGGAGCGAGGCTGTCGAAGTCAGTGCCCGGATTGAACACGTAGCTGCCGTTGGCATTGAAGGTGAGGGTACCGTTGCCGGCGCCGACGTCCTTCACCAGGGCGTAGCCGTTGGGGTTGATCGCGCTGTCGATGTCGCTGGCGACCGGCACGGATTTCGATAGCGTGGCGTTCTCGCCGGTGGACTGCAGGTCGTTCTTGGCTTCCGGCGCATCGTTCACCGCTGCGATGCCGACCGTGACCAGTTGCTCGACGCTGCCGCCATGGCCATCGCTGACCACCACGGTAAAGCTGTCGCTGCCGTTGTAGTTGGCGGCGGGGGTGTAGGTGTAGTGGCCGTCGCTGCCGAAGGTCACCGTGCCGTTGGCCGGGCCGCTGCCGTTCTTCACGGCATAGGTGAGGCTGTCGCCGTCCACGTCGCTGGCGTGGATCTGCCCGGAAACCGGGGTGTCCTCGTCGGTGCTCAGGTTCTGTGCACCGCTGACGGTCGGCGCATCGTTCACCGGGTACACGGTGACGTTCAGGTCGGCGGTGCGGGTAGCGGCGTCACCGTTGCTGGACTCGGTCGCCGTGGCGCTGACTTCCAGCTTGATGGTGCCGTTGAAGTCGGCCGGCGGAGTGAGTGTCAGGGTGTCGAGGTTCCAGCCCTTGAGGTCGACGCTGCTGTGGGTGGCGTCGGCGGTGAAGCTGTTCTTGCCATCGCTGAGGGTGGCGCCGGCCGGGATCTTGCCGATGCTCACCGACAGGGTTTCCGAGCCGTCGGTGTCGACCAGCGCTGCCTTGATCTTCGACAGGTTGATCGCGGTGTCCTCGTTGCCCTCGTTGAGGCCGAAGACCTTGTAGTGGCTCTGGCCGGCGTCGCCGGTCAGGTCGGACAGGCGCTCGCCACTGCCGGTCAGTTCGCTGGTGTTGTGGTACACCAGCGCGTTGCCGCTGCCCAGTACCTGCGCGGCGCTGCCGTTGTCGGAGATGCTCAGGCTGTAGTTGCCCGGGCCGCTCTGGTTGTGCTGGTAGAGGGCGATCGGGTAGTAGCCGCTCTCGGTCGGGGTGAAGCTGCCGCTGAACTGGCCACTGGTGCCGCCAGTGCCGCCCCAGGTGGCCTGGGCGACGGTGCTGCCACCGATGACCAGGCGCACGCTGTCGTCACCCGCTCCGCTGAAGGTGTAGGTGTGGCCGGCCTCGAGGAAGATCAGGCCGCTGACCTTGGTGGCGGTGCCGGCGGTGACGTCGGTGTTGCGCACCGTGTCGGTGGAGCCGTGGGTGGTCGGGGTGCCGGCGGCATCGATCTTCGCCTGCAGGTCGGCCGGCGCTGCGCCGTTGCCGCCAGTGCCCAGGGCCAGGCCGGTCCAGGTGTCCACGGTCAGGCCGGTGGCTTTCGGGTGGCTGCTGCTGCCGTCCAGGCTCAGGTTCGGCTTGTCCGCCACCGCCTCGATGGTGACGGTGACGGTGGAGCTGGAAGTGCCGCCCTTGCCGTCGCTGATGCTGTAGGTGATGGTGTCGGAGCCGCTGAAGTTCTCCTTCGGCGTGTAGCTCAGGCTGCCGTCCTGGTTGATCACCACGGTGCCGTTGCCGGCGCTGGCGCCGGTGACGATCAGGGCGTCGTGTTCGGCATCGGTGTCGTTGCCCAGCACGTCGATGCGGATCGCCGTGTCTTCGTTGGTGTGCGCAGTGTCCGGCACGGCAACCGGGGCGTCGTTGGTCCCGGTGACGGTGATGGTGATGGTCTGCGGGTCACTCAGCGCGCCGTTGTTGTCCTTCGCCTGGTAGGTGAAGATGACGTTCTCGCTCTGCCCGGCGGCCAGGTGATCGAAGGCGGTACCCGGGGTGAAGGTATAGCTGCCGTTGGCGTTGAAGGTCAGCGAGCCCTTGCCCTGTGCCACGTCGGTGGCCAGCTGATAACCCGCGATGGTGCCGTCGACGTCGGTGGCAACCGGGACCTGGCCGTGGAGAACGGTGTTCTCTTCGGTGGTCTGGCTGTCGGCGTAGGCGACCGGCTTGTCGTTGGTCCCGGTGACGGTGATGGTGATGGTCTGCGGGTCGCTCAGCGCGCCATTGTTGTCCTTCGCCTGGTAGGTGAAGGTGACGTTCTCGCTCTGGCCCTGGGCCAGGTGGTCGAAGGCGCTACCCGGGTTGAAGCTGTAGCTGCCGTTGGTGTTGAAGGTCAGCGTGCCCTTGCCGGCGGCAACATTGGTCGCCAACTGGTAGCCGGTGATGCTGCCGTCGATATCGGTCGCGGTCGGCACGCGGCCATTGAGGACGGCGTTTTCGTCGGTGGTGGCGGTATCGCTGAAGGCGACCGGCTTGTCGTTGGTGCCGATGATGTTCACGGTCACGGTGGCGCTGGTGCCATCGGCAGACTTCACGGTGAAGGTATCGGTCAGGGTCTGGCCCTGCTTCAGCTCGTTGTAGGCGCTGCTGGCGACGTAGGTCCAGTTGCCGTCGGTGCCGAGGTTGAAGGTGCCGTACTTGCCGGCGACGTTGCTCTGGGTCTGGAAGGTGGCCGGGCTGTCGACATCGCTGACAGTCAGCTTGCCGCCGGTGCTGATCGGCGTGTTGGTTTCGCTGACGCTGACGACGTTCATGCCGCCGATGACCGCGGGATCATTGCTGCCGGTCACGGTGATGGTGATGGTCTGCGGGCCGCTCACCGCACCATTGTTGTCCTTCGCCTGGTAGGTGAAGGTGACGT
This sequence comes from Pseudomonas sp. GD03903, assembly GCF_029840045.1. NCBI lineage: Bacteria > Pseudomonadati > Pseudomonadota > Gammaproteobacteria > Pseudomonadales > Pseudomonadaceae > Pseudomonas > Pseudomonas sp. GD03903. The sequence continues at coordinate 72,742 of NZ_JAOCBT010000028.1, forward strand.
CTTCGCTCTGGCCGGCGGCCAGGTGGTCGAAGGCCGTGCCCGGGTTGAAGGTGTAGCTGCCGTTCTCGTTGAAGGTCAGGCTGCCCTTGCCCTGGGCGATGGTATTGACCACCTCGTAGCGGACGATGGTGCCGTCGACATCGGTGGCGACCGGCACCTGGCCGTGGAGAACGGTGTTCTCTTCGGTGGTCTGGGTGTCGGCGAAGGCCACCGGCTTGTCGTTGGTGCCGTTGATGGTCACGGTGACGCTGGCGGCGGTGCCGTCGGCGGCCTTCACGGTGAAGGTTTCGGTGAGCTTGTCGCCGATCTTCAGTTCGTTGAAGGCGGAGTTGGCGACGAAGCTCCAGGTGCCATCGGCGGCCAGGCTGAAGGTGCCGTAGCTGCCGACGGTGCCGGCCTGGGGCTGGAAGCTGGCCGGGCCGTCGACATCGGTGACCTCGAGCTTGCCGGCAATGGTGACCGGGGCATCGGTTTCGTTGGCGCTGCCGCTGGTCTGCCCGCCAATGATGGCCGCGTCGTTGCTGCCGGTGACGGTGATGGTGACGGTCTGCGGGTCGCTCAGCGCGCCGTTGTTGTCCTTCGCCTGGTAGGTGAAGCTGACGTTTTCACTCTGCCCGGCAGCCAGATGATCGAAGGCGGTACCCGGGGTGAAGGTGTAGCTGCCGTTGCTGCTGAAGACCAGGTTGCCCTTGCCCTGGCCAACGCCGCTGGCCAACTGGTAGCTGGCGATAGTGCCGTCGATGTCGGTGGCGATCGGGACCTGGCCATGGAGAACGGTGTTCTCCTCGGTGGTCTGGGTATCGGCGTAGGCCACCGGCTTGTCGTTGGTGCCGTTGATGGTCACGGTGACGCTGGCAGTGGTGCCGTCGGCGGCCTTCACGGTGAAGGTGTCGGTGAGTTGATCGCCGACCTTCAGTTCGTTGAAGGCGGAGTTGGCGATGTAGCTCCAGGTGCCATCGGTGCCGAGGCTGAAGGTGCCGTGCAGGCCGGCGACATTGTTTTGTGCCTGGAAGCTGGCCGGGCCGTCGACGTCGCTGACCTCGAGCTTGCCGCCGAGAGTGAGCGGGGCGTCGGTTTCGTTGACGCTGGCGCTGGTCTGGCCGCTGATCACCGCCGCGTCATTGGTGCCGGTGACGGTGATGGTGATGGTCTGCGGATCGCTCAGCGCACCGTTGTTGTCCTTCGCCTGGTAGGTGAAGGTGACGTCTTCGCTCTGGCCGGCGGCCAGGTGGTCGAAGGCCGTGCCCGGGGTGAAGGTGTAGCTGCCGTCGCTGTTGAAGACGAGGGTGCCCTTGCCCTGGGCGACATCGGTAGCCAACTGGTAGCCGGCGATAGTGCCGTCGACGTCGGTGGCGATCGGAACCTGGCCATCGAGAACGCTGTTCTCTTCGGTGGTCTGGCTGTCGGCGTAGGCGACCGGCTTGTCGTTGGTCCCGGTGACGGTGATGGTGATGGTCTGCGGGTCACTCAGCGCGCCGTTGTTGTCCTTCGCCTGGTAGGTGAAGGTGACGTCTTCGTTTTGCCCGGCGGCCAGGTGATCGAAAGCCGTACCCGGAT
>NZ_JAOCBT010000029.1:0-73630 GCF_029840045.1 Pseudomonas sp. GD03903
CTGAAACTCCGCTTCAACGAGGCCTCCTGAACGGGGCGTTCGGAGTGCGCTGACGTTTATCTGGAAATCTTGCCAAAGCCAAAGCCAAAGCCAAAGCCAAAGCCAAATCTAGGGCGTGCTCTTGTAGGAGCGAGCTTGCTCGCGAACCGCACGGCACCGCCCCATCAGGAATCAATCACTCCCCCTCCCGCCCCAGATGTTCCTTGCGCCACGCCGCCGGCGACATCCCGTATTGCACGGCGAACCAGCGGGTGAAGGAGCTGGGCATCGAATACCCCAGCAAATCCGCAATGCGTCCCAGCGAATAGCGCGGGTTCTCCCTGTCAAGCAATCTCGCTCCGGCAGGCTGGAGTTGCTGCGCTCCTTGTAGGAGCGAGCTTGCTCGCGAACCGCACGGCACCGCCCCATCAGGAATCAATCACTCCCCCTCCCGCCCCAGATGTTCCTTGCGCCACGCCGCCGGCGACATCCCGTACTGCACGGCGAACCAGCGGGTGAAGGAGCTGGGCATCGAGTACCCCAGCAAATCCGCAATGCGCCCCAGCGAATAGCGCGGGTTCTCCATGTAGCGCAGCACCAGCTCGCGGCGGACCTCGTTGATCAGGTCGGAAAAGGTCACCCCGTTGTCTTCCAGCCGCCGCTGCAGCGTGCGCACGTTCAGCCCCAGCGACTGGGCGATCTGCTCGATGGTCGCGCGGCCCATGGGCAACAGCAGGTAGATCGACTTGCGCACCTCGTTCAGCGTGCTGCCGTCGGTGGCGCCGGGCAGGGAGTCGACGAAGCTGCGCGCGTGCCGGGCCATGGCCGGGTCGGCCATGGGGTTGGCGGCGTCCAGGTCGGCGGCGGGGATGACGATGCCGTTGAACTCGCTGCCGAACTCGATCTTGCAGCCGAACAGCCGGCGGTGCACTTGCAGGTCCGCCGGGGCGTCGTGGCTGAAGTTGACGCTGATCGGCCGCCAGTGCGGGCCGAGCAGGGCGGCGCAGAGGCGGTACAGCGTGCCCAGGGCCAGCTCCAGGCCCTGGCGCATCGGCATTGGCGGTACGGTGAGCAGCTCTTCGCGCAGGATCGCCATCTTGCCTTCCTGGTCGACGTACAGCGCCAGGGATTCGTTGAGCAGGTGGCGGTAGCGAATGATGGTATCCATCGCCTCGCGCAGGGTCGCCTGGTGCGACAGCAGCAGGCTGATCACGCCGAAATCGGCGAGCTGGCGCGATTCGGCCATGCGCAGGCCGAACGTCTCGCAGCCGCTGATGCGTGCCGACTCTTCCAGCAGGGTCACCGCCGCGGCAACGGGAATGCGTTGCTCCGGATGCTCGAGCATGGATTGGGAAAGGCCCACCGCACTCAGTTGCTGCTGAGGGTTGAGGCCCAGGTGCCGGGCCACTTCCAGGTAGTTGGTGAGGGCCGCAATGCGAACCATTGGGGTCATGCGTGAATCGCCTTTTTGTTCTTGTGGTTGCACCGTATCGACAGGGCTCGTGGGCACCTGGCGACCGGAATGCACGCTGGCTGGGTCGATGACGTCAGATTCTAGCGACAGCTGTAACCAAGCGTGTACGAAGTTTCGCAGTTCGACCAGTGCCTGCGGCGCTCTGGAATGCACCGTACGTCCCGTAACGCAGGGCACCTGGCGGAGTGGCGGGATGCCAGGCGGGGCATTGTCTGTCACCAAATGCGAAGTGCCTGACGCTCAATGCAAAGCACCGTCACCGGGGCATCTCTACTGTCTGTCCAACAAGTTCGAAATCCAGGCAAAGGTGATTCGGTGAACAACAACAAGACCTCCACCACCGTCCTCATGGTGCCCGGCCTGCGCGACCACGTGGCCGAGCACTGGCAGACCCTGCTCGAGCAACGCCTGCCCAATGCTCGCAGCGTGCCGCCACTGACCGAGAACAAGCTCGACCTGAACGCCCGCGTCGAAGCCATTCAGCGCGAGCTGGAGAGCATCGACGGCGAGGTGATCCTGGTCGCCCACAGCGCTGGCGTACTGATGGTCGCGCACTGGGCGGCGCGCTACAGCCGGCCGATCAAGGGCGCGCTGCTGGCCACCCCGCCGGATCTGGACGGCGACTGGCCGGCGCATTACCCCAAGCCGACGGTTCTTGCCGAGATGGGGTGGGCGCCGCTGCCGCTGGAGCCGCTGCCGTTCCCGACCCTGGTGGCCTGCAGCGACAACGACCCGCTGGCCAGCCCTGCGGCGGTCCAGCAGATGGCCCGCCACTGGCGCGCCAGCCTGGTGGAGCTGGGCCGCGTCGGCCACCTCAACCCGGCTTCGGGATTCGGTGACTGGCCAGAGGCCGAGGCGCTGATCCAGATGCTCGACAACTGACTCACCCAGGCAATCGATCCAACCAGCAACTGATTCAAGAGCAACCCGGTTCCGGCGTTCGCGCCGGGGCAGGACCTCGTGCGCCCCGGCGCAGGACTCTTCAATCGCCAATAAAGGGCCGCGGGACGGGCCCGGAAAGCGTCCCGACCACAACAAGAAACGGAGCACACGCATGCATCACCAGAGCAACTCCCTGCAGCGCTGCCTGCTGGCAACCGCAATCCTCGCCGCCATGGCCGGCCAGCCCGTGCAGGCCTTCGAGCTGGACACCGGCAACCCGGACTTCTCGATCCGCTTCGACAACACCGTCAAGCTCAGCTACGGGCAGCGCGTCGAGTCACCCAACAGCAAGATCGCCGGGACCGCCAACACCAACGATGGTGACCGCAACTTCTCCTCCGGCACGCCGGTGACCCAGCGTTTCGATCTGCTCAGCGAGCTGGACTTCGTCTACCGCGACAGCATGGGCTTCCGCCTCAGCGCCGCCGGCTGGTACGACCATGCCTACGATGATGTCGGTGGCGGCAATCCGTTCCCCGGGCAGAAAGGCAATGCCGGTCACCTGGTCACCCGCGACGGCACGGTCATCGCCCCGCGCGGCGCGCAGCCGGCCACCCATGGCCTGAGCAACTTCGCCGACCGCTACTACAACGGCCCGTCCGGCGAGTTGCTCGATGCCTTCGTCTTCGCCAGCCACCAGGTCGGCGACGACATGCAGCTCAGCGGCAAGCTCGGCCGCCACACCATCTACTGGGGCGAGACGCTGTTCAGCGCCGCCAACGGCATCAACTACGGCCAGTCGGCCCTGGACCTGGGCAAGCTGTACAACGTGCCGGGCACCGAGGCGAAAGAGCTGTTCATGCCGCGCAACCAGTTGTCCGCGTCGCTGACGGTGAACCCCGAGCTGACCCTGGCCGCGCAGTATTTCCTCGAGTTCGAGAACTCGCGCTTCCCCGAAGGCGGCACCTACATGGGCCCCTACGACATGCTCAACGACGGCGGCAACGTCTTCTGGCTGCCGCTGCCCGCGCAGAACGCCTTCTACGGCGCTGTGCGTGGCCATGACCGCAAGCCCGACAACACCGGTGACTTCGGCCTGATGGCCAAGTGGAGCCCCGAGTGGCTCGACGGCACCCTGGGCTTCTACTACCGCAAGACCTCGGACACCCTGCCGGCGGTGCTCATCGACGCACCGAACCTGCACAAGCCCGGCCTCGCCGGCCTGCCGGGGATGAACTACATCACCGCCTACGCCGACGATATCGATATCTACGGCATCAGCCTGTCCAAGGAAGTCGCCGGCGTCAGTGTCGGCATGGACCTGAACTACCGCGAGAACATGCCGCTGGCGAGCAACTTCACCACGGTCAACTCGACGCTCTACGCGGCCGCCAAGCGCGGCGCGATCAACGGCGCCAACCTGATCGGCGAGCTGCCCAGCGATGGCGATACCGGCCTGGCCCGCGGCAAGACCTTCCACGTCGTGCTCAACGGCCTGGTGACCTTCGGCGCCACCCCGCTGTGGGATGCCTCGTCGCTGGCGGTGGAGGGCACCCTGACGCACCTGATCGACGTCACCGAAGGCGAGCAGACCTTCAAGGGCGACTCCAGCTACCGCGGCGTCGACAAGGTCACCACCAACGCCTACGCCATGTCCGCCAACTTCACCCCGACCTGGTACCAGGCCTTCCCCGGCGTCGACCTGTCCATGCCCATGTCCTACAACGTCGGCCTGCACGGCAACTCGGCAGTGCAACTGGGCGGCAACGAGGACGCCGGCAGCTACTCGGTGGGCGTTGCCGCGGACTTCCACCAGCAGTACCGCCTGGACCTGAAATACGTCGACGCCTTCGGCCCCTTCGATACCTGCGAGAGCGGCCGCGACAACAACACTCCCGGCGCCAACGGCCAGTACCAGTGCATCCCCGGCCAGATCACCTCGCAGGGCGGCCTCGCGCCCCTGCTGAAGGACCGCGGCATGGTCACTGCCTCCCTGAAGGCCACCTTCTGATTTCACGTAAGGCTTCGTCCTCGAAGCAGGAGAAACACAGCATGAACTTCAAGCCCACCCTGATCGCCACCGCCCTCGGCCTGGCTCTTTGTGGCGCGGCCCAGGCCGCCGTGTCCCCGCAGGAAGCCGCCCAGCTCGGCAGCAGCCTGACCCTGGTCGGCGCCGAGAAGGCCGCCAGCAGCGATGGTGCGATTCCCGCCTACGCTGGTGGCCTGACCAGCGCCCCGGCCGGCTTCAAGGCCGGCGACAGCATGCGTCCGGACCCATTTGCCAGTGAAAAGCCGCTGCTGGTGATCGACGGCAAGAACGTCGAGCAGTACAAGAACCAGCTGTCCGCCACCACCGTCGAGCTGGCCAGGCGTTATCCGACCTTCCGTGTCGACGTCTACCCGACTCACCGCAGCGCCGCGCTGCCGGACACCGTGCTGGAAAACAGCAGGAAGAACGCCGTCACCGCGCAGTCCCTGGAAGGCGGCACGGCGATCGACAACGCGCTGCCGGGCGTGCCGTTCCCGATTCCGAAAACCGGCGCCGAAGCCATGTGGAACTTCCTGCTGCGCTACCAGGGCGTGAACATCAAGGCCAAGTACGACTCCTGGAACGTCGACGCCTCGGGCAGCGCCAACCTCGCCACCACCGGCCAGGCGTTCATCAACTACCCGGTGTACGAAGACCTCACCCAGCCGGTGAAAGGCTCCGAGGTCTACTACCAGATGAAGCTGTACTACAGCGGCCCGGCCCGTCGCGCCGGCGAGGCGATGATGCTCAAGGACGCCGCCAACCCGCTGCAGCAGCCGCGCCGCGCCTGGCAGTACCTGCCCGGCCAGCGCCGCGTGAAGCTGGCGCCAAACCTTGCCTACGACACGCCGAACCCCGGCATGGCCGGCGCCGGCACCTACGACGACGTGTTCGTCTTCAACGGTGCGCTGGACCGCTACGACTGGAAACTGGTGGGCAAGCAGGAAATGATCGTGCCCTACAACACCTACCGTCTGACCTACGCCAGCGACATCAAGCCGGTGGTCACGCCCAACCACCTGTCGCCGGACTACGTGCGCTGGGAGAAGCACCGCGTGTGGGTCGTCGAAGGCACGCTGAAATCCGGTGCGCGGCACATCTATGCCAAGCGTCGCTTCTACCTCGACGAAGACAGCTGGGTGGCCCTGGCCTCCGACCAATATGACGCGCGCGGCCAGCTCTATCGTGGCTCCTTTGCCTTCCTCAGCCAGAGCTACGACAAGCGTATCCCGGACGCCACGCCGTTCATGATCTACGACCTGACCGCCGGCTCGTACAACATCAACGGCGTGGTCGGTCCGTACGGCGGCATCAGCTACATCGACCCGCTGGCCAAGACCCAGTGGTCCCCCGAGGCGCTGGCCGGCAGCGGCATCCGCTGACCGTGGGCGGCGGCTCCAGCCGGGGCCGCCGCTGTTCTACCCGAGGAAAGCTTCATGCAGATTCCCTTCAAGCCCCTGGTGTTGCTGGGCGCCTTGTTGCTGGCCGGTGGTGCCCACGCCGCCACGCCAGCCGACGGCTTCGTCGACGTGCTCGACCTGCCGGCGGCGTACAGCAAAGCCCCCAGCCGCGTACCGCTGCTGGCGATCACCGAAGCCGACTCGCGGCTGGTGAGCGTCGGCGCGCGCGGCCACATTCTCTACTCCGATGACGGTGGCAGCGCCTGGCGCCAGGCCGCGGTGCCGGTCAGCTCGGATCTGACCGCCGTGCGCTTCCCCACGCCGCAGGACGGCTGGGCGGTGGGCCACGATGGCGTGGTGCTGCACAGTGCCGACGGCGGCATCCACTGGGAGCGCCAGCTCGATGGCCGGCAGATCGGCCAACTGATGCTCGACTATTACGCCGCCCATCCGCAGCCGGACAACGCCACCTGGCTGGAGCAGGCGCGGCGCTTCAAGGAGGAGGGCGCCGACAAGCCGTTCCTCGACCTGTGGTTCCGCGATGCCAACGAAGGCTTCGTGGTCGGTGCCTTCAACCTGATCCTGCATACCGGCGACGGCGGGCGCAGCTGGGAGCCCTGGAACCATCGCATCGACAACCCGCAGGCGCTGCACCTGACCGCCATCGCGGCCAGCGGCGATGACCTGTTCATCGTCGGCGAGCAGGGCCTGTTGCTGCGCCTTTCCCATCAGCAGGAGGGCCAGCAGGAACGCTTCGTCGCCCTGCCGTCGCCCTACGCCGGCAGCTTCTTCGGCATCGTTGCGCGGCCCGGCCTGGTGTTCGCCTACGGCCTGCGCGGCCACGCCATCCGCAGCCTCGACGGCGGCGCCAGCTGGAGTGCGGTGGATACCGGCCTGCCGGTGAGCCTGACTGCCGCCAGCTTTGACGCCAGCGGCCGGCTGTATCTGTTCAGCCAGGCTGGCCAGGGGCTGGTCAGCGATGACCGTGGCGCCAGCTTCAAACCCCTGGAACTGGCCGAGCGCCTGCCCGTCAGCGGCGCCGTGGCCGGCCCCGGTCGCCTGCTGCTGGTGGGCACCCGCGGCGTTCGCGAGAACGCCATGCCGGTGCGCTGAGCGCGCCGGCCTTTCATAAGAACAAGAGCAAGCGAGACAGCCTGATGGTCGACCTCAAGCAAGGCGAGATGCCTGTAGTCCGCGAACTGCGGGACTTCGACACCCACAGCGGCAACCTGCTGGAGCGCCTGGTGTTCAACCACCGCGCGCTGTTCATCGCCATGATCGCGCTGGTCACCCTGGTGCTGGGCTACATGGCCGTAACCCGCCTGGAGATGCGCCCGGCCTTCGAGAAGATGATCCCCCACAGCGATCCCTACATCCGCAATTACTTGGATAACCGCGCCGCATTGCGCGGCCTGGGCAACTCGGTGCGGGTAGTGGTGGAGAATCCCAACGGCGACATCTTCGACCCGGCCTACCTCGCCAGCCTGCGGCAGATCAGCGACCAGCTGTTCCTCAGCCATGGCGTCGATCGCGCCTGGATGAAGTCGCTGTGGTCGCCGGCGGTGCGCTGGACCGAGGTCACCGAGGAAGGTTTCCAGGGCGGCCCGGTGATGCCCGACGGCTACGACGGCAAACCCGAGGCCATCGGCCAGTTGCGCGAGAACATCGCCCGCGCCGGCATCGTCGGCAGCCTGGTGGGCAACGACTTCCGCTCCAGCATGCTGGTGGTGCCGCTGCTGGACCGCGACTCGGCCACCGGCAAGGGCATCGACTACCGCGAGTTCTCCCGCGCCCTCGACGAGCTGCGCCTGAAGTACGAATACCTCGGCGATGCCCGCGCCTTCGCCGCCGGCGAGGAGGGCAAGGGCCCGGTGCGCCTGCACGTGATCGGCTTCGCCAAGCTGGTGGGCGACCTGATCGACGGCTTGCTGCGGGTGATGCTGTTCTTCGGCCTGGCGGTGGTCACCGCCTTCGTCATCATCTTCTTCTACACCCGCTGCCTGCGCAGCAGCCTGCTGGTGATCGGCTGTTCGCTGCTGGCGGTGGTCTGGCAGCTCGGCCTGGTGGCGTGGCTGGGCTACGCGCTGGACCCGTACTCGATCCTGGTGCCGTTCCTGATCTTCGCCATTGGCGTGTCCCACGCCACCCAGAAGATGAATGGCATCATGCAGGACATCGGCCGTGGCACCCACAAACAGGTGGCCGCACGCAACACCTTCCGCCGCCTGTTCCTCGCCGGCGTCACTGCGCTGCTGTCGGATGCAGTGGGCTTCGCCGTGCTGATGCTGATCGACATCCCGGTGATCCAGGACCTGGCGATTGCCGCGAGCATCGGCGTGGCGGTGCTGATATTCACCTCGTTGCTGATGATGCCGGTGGCGCTCTCCTATCTCGGCGTCAGCCAGCGTGCCGCCGAGCGTGCGCTGCGCGAGGAACGCCAGGTGGACCGCCAGCAGGGCATCGGCAGGCTGTGGGCATTGCTCGACCACTTCACCGAGCGGCGCTGGGCGACTGTCGCCCTGGCCGTGGCGGCGCTGCTCGGCGCGGGTGGCCTGCTGGTCAGCCAGCACCTGCAGATCGGCGACCTCGACGCCGGTGCGCCGGAGCTGCGCGCCGACTCGCGCTACAACCGCGACAACGCCTACATCACCAGCCATTACGCGCTGTCCAGCGACCTCTTCGCGGTGATGGTGAAGACCGCGCCGGAAGGCTGCCTGAACTACCGCACGCTGATTCTCGCCGACCGTCTGGGGTGGGCGCTGCAACAGCACGACGGCGTGCAGGCCACCACTTCGCTGGTCAACGCGGTGCGCCAGATCACCGCCGGCACCTACGAGGGCAACCCCAAGTTCGCCAGCCTGCAACGCAATCAGGACGTGCTCAACTACGCCGCCCAGCAGGCTTCGGTGAACACCCCGGAGCTGTTCAACACCGACTGCTCGCTGATGCCGGTGATCGCCTTCCTCAAGGACCACAAGGCGCAGACCCTGGACGAAGTGGCCGGCATCGCCGAGAACTTCGCCCGCGCCAACAGCACGCCGGATCGCCAGTTCCTCCTGGCCGCCGGCAGCGCCGGCATCGAGGCGGCGACCAACCGCGTGGTGCGCGAGGCCAACCATCGCATGCTGTTCTACGTCTATGCGGCCGTGGGCATCTTCTGCCTGATCACCTTCCGCAGCTGGCGCGCGACCCTGGTGGCGTTGCTGCCGCTGGTGCTTACCTCGATTCTCTGCGAGGCGCTGATGGTGATGATGGGCATTGGCGTGAAGGTCGCCACCCTGCCGGTGATCGCGCTGGGCGTGGGGATCGGCGTGGACTACGCGCTGTACCTGCTCAGTGTGCAGCTGCAGATGCAGCGGGCCGGCTTGCCGCTGTCGGTGGCCTACCAGCAGGCGGTCGCCTTCACCGGCAAGGTGGTCGCGCTGGTCGGCGTGACCCTGGCGGCAGGGGTGATCACCTGGGCCTGGTCGCCGATCAAGTTCCAGGCGGACATGGGCATCCTGCTGACCTTCATGTTCCTCTGGAACATGCTCGGGGCGCTGATCCTGATCCCGGCGCTATCGCATTTCCTGCTCGGCGGGCGGAAGCTCTGAGCTGCCGGTGAGTCGATCGCGGACGGAGTCCGCTCATACCCAGGTCCTCGCATCTGCGTAGGAGCGGACTCCGTCCGCGATCGGGTGCAGGGCGCAGAGGACTATCCCGTTTCAATCAAACGCCGGAATCGCCTCCAGCTCGTGCAGCAGCCAGTCGGCGAACTCCCGCGCCAGGGCCTGGTTGCCGTGGGGCGGGATGATCAGGAAGTAGGGGTGGGGCGCCGGGAAGTCGATGTCGAACAGGCGCACCAGGCGGCCCTCGGCCAGTTCCTCACCGGCCAGGATGTGGTCGCTGATGGTCACGCCGCCGCCGGCCAGTGCGGCGCGGATGGTCAGGTAGGCGTCGGGCAGAAAGACGTTCTGCCGCGCCTGCAGGCCGGGCACTCCGGCGGCGAGGAAATAGCGGCTCCAGTCGAAACCGTCGTCTTCGTGCAATAGCACCTGGCGCGCCAGGTCACGCGGTTTGCGCAGGTGTTCCTGGGTGTTGAGCAGGCGCGGGCTGCACACCGGGAAGTAGCGGATGTCGCCCAGCGCGGCGAAGCGCTGGCCCTCGATGTGCGTCTCGCCGAAGGAAATCACCATGTCCACCTGGCCCAGGTCGCTGCTCATCGGCAACAGGTGCAGGGCGACTTCCTGGTAGTTGCGCAGGAACTTCTCCAGCAGCGACGACACCCGCGCCAGCAGCGCCGGGGCGCAGGCGATGCGCAGTTCGCCGGCGGGCTCCTCGCTGGGCAGGGCGCGGCGGATGTCGCGCAACTGGTCGAAGGCGCTGCTGATCTGCTGGCTCAGCTGGCGCCCGGCGGCGGTCAGTTTCACGCCCTTGCCCTGGCGCTCCACCAGCGCCATGCCCAGTTCTTCTTCCAGCTTCTTCACCTGGTGGCTGACCGCCCCGTGGGTGACGTGCAACTCCAGCGCCGCACGGCTGATGCTGCCTTGCCGGACCAGCGCCTCGAAAGCGCGCAGGGCGATGAGGGAGGGCATTCGGAACGCACTGTTCTGACGCATGGAAGGCCTTTTTATGTGAATTTGACTAACGATTCAGGCGGAAATCTATTGAATTGTCGTTAGTTAAATTTGCACAGAAGATGGCCTCAAGCCAATACAAAAAAAGCACCAAGCCAATACCGATCAACAAGAAAAACGGCTGGAGATCCGCCATGCAGCATTTCGTCGACTTGCTCGGCCTGGGCAAGCGCTACGGCAACCTGCAGGTCCTGAGCGACCTCAGCCTGAGCATTCGCCAGGGCGAATTCCTCACGCTGCTCGGCCCTTCGGGCTCGGGCAAGAGCACCACGCTGATGATGCTCGCCGGCTTCGTCGAGCCCAGCGAAGGGCATATCGAGATGGACGGCCGCGACATCACCCAGCTGTCGCCGGACCAGCGCGATTTCGGCGTGGTGTTCCAGGGCTACGCGCTGTTCCCGCACATGAGCGTGGCGCAGAACGTCGCCTACCCGCTGCGCATCCGCAAGGTGCCGGGCGCGGAGATCGAGCGCCGGGTGGCCGAGGTGCTGGAGCGCGTCGGCCTGGCCGGTATGGGCAATCGCGGCATCGCCCAGCTCTCTGGCGGCCAGCAGCAGCGCGTGGCGCTGGCTCGTGCATTGGTGTTCAAGCCCAAGCTGTTGCTGCTCGACGAACCGCTGTCCGCCCTCGATCGCCGCCTGCGCCAGGAAATGCAGGGCGAGCTGGCGCGCATGCACAAGGATTTCGGCACCACTTTCGTCTTCGTCACCCACGACCAGGAAGAAGCCCTGGCGCTGTCCGACCGCATCGCCGTGTTCAACAAGGGCCGCCTGGAGCAGGTCGGCACGCCGCGCGAAGTCTACGAACGCCCGGCCAGCCGCTTCGTCGCCAACTTCCTCGGCGACACCAACCTGCTGGAGGTGGGCGTGGTTGGGCGAGAGGCTGAAACGACCCTCTGCGATTTCCGCGGCCAGCACCTGCGCGTGGCCCATACGACGCCAGCGCCCCAGAGCGGCAAGAGCTGGCTGGCGGTACGCCCGGAGCATATCGACCTGCACCCGCTGCAGGACGCCGGCCGCGACAACGGCCTGTGCGCCACCGTCGGCAATGCCACTTACCAGGGTGCCCACGTCAACCTCGAACTGACCCTGGAGCAGGGCGAGCGCCTCGACCTGCGCCTGCCGGTTGCGCACCCGCTGCTGGCCGACCTGCGCAGCGGCCAGCGCTACTGGTGCAGCTGGTCGCCGCAGCATTGCCACCTGTTGTCCGCCTGACATTCGCATAACGAAAACAACGATCGGGGAGCAATCACCATGAACGAACGCCAAGGCTTCATCGAAGACGCCATCGAAATCGCCGCCGACAAGAGCGAGCGTGCCGGCATCAGCCGTCGCGATTTCAACCGCAGCCTGCTGCTGCTCGCCGCCGCCAGTGCGCTGCCGTTCGGCGCCGGCAGTCGCGCGTTCGCTGCCGGCGGCAGCCTGGTGCTGGCCAACTGGGGTGGTGATGCGGTGCCGGCTTTCGAGAAGAGCTTCGGCGGCTTCGACCAGGCCTCCGGCCTCACCCTGAAAGTGGACGGCAGCGGCCCCACCGAGGGTGCGCTGAAGACCCAGGTCAGCAGTGGTGCGGTGCGCTGGGACGTATGCGATGGCGAGATGTATTCGTCCTACCGCCTGGGCAAGGACAAGTTCCTGACCCCCATCGACTTCGGCATCGTCGACAAGTCGCTGATCGGTTATGGCGACGTGCATGATTTCGGCCTCGCCAACTACACCTACAGCTACGTGATCGGCTACGACCACGAGCAGTTCGGCAAGAACCCGCCCAAGTCCTGGGCCGACTTCTGGGACGTGAAGAAATACCCGGGCAAACGCACCCTCTACAAATGGATGAGCGCCAACCTGGAGTGCGCGCTGCTGGCCGACGGCGTGCCACCGGAGCAGCTCTACCCGCTGGACGTGGACCGTGCCTTGCGCAAGATCGAGGAACTGCTGCCGCACATTGCCACTCACTGGTCCACTGGCGCCGAGTCGCAGCAACTGATCCGCGATGGCGAAGTGAGCATGGCGCAGATGTGGCACACCCGCGCCGAGCTGGTGAAGAACGACACCGCCGGCAAGATCGACTGGAGCTTCGACGGCGGCGTCGTCTCGCCATCTGTCTGGATGGTGCCGAAGAACAACCCGGCCGGCGCCAAGGCTGCCATGGAGTTCATCGCCTACGCCTTGCGGCCGGAAGTGCAGGCCAAGCTCATGGAGGTCTACAACATGGGCCCGGTGAACCTCAAGGCCAACGACCTGCTCAGCGCCCAGCTGCAGGCGATCAACCCCACTGCGCCGGACAACCTGAAGAAGCAGGTGTCGCTGAACAACAAGTGGCATGCCGAACACTACGGTGAAACCCTGGAGCGCTACCTCGCGCTGATCGGTGGCTGAGATGCGACGTTTTGCACCGGGCGTGCTGCCGGTCTACGGCCTGTTGATCCTGCCCCTGCCGCTGCTGGTGATCATCGGTTACCTGCTGCCGACCCTCGGCGTGCTGGGCTGGAGCTTCAGCCTGCCGGAGTGGGGCACGCAGAACTACGCGGCGATCGCCGACAACGCCAACCTGCAGGCAGTGATCTGGCGCACCTTGCGCATCTGCCTGCTGACCACCGCGATCAGTGTCGCCATCGCCTACCTGATCGCTTACCGCTGGCGTTTCGCGACGCCGCGCGGCCGGCAATTGATCGAGCTCTTCGTGCTGCTGCCGTTCTGGCTGTCGATGCTGATCCGCGCCTTCGCCTGGCTGGTTCTTTTGCGTAATGGGGGATTGGTGAGCCAGGGGCTGATGGCCACCGGCTGGTTCGACGCGCCGCCGCCGCTGGTGCGCAATGAACTGGGCGCGCTGATTGGCATGGTGCACTTCATGGTGCCCTATGCGGTGCTGCCGCTGCTGTCGTCGCTCAAGCAGGTGGACGACAGCCTGCTGCGCGCGTCCAGCAGCCTGGGCGCCAGCCACTGGCAGACGCTGAAGGACATCTTCATCCCGCTGACGCTGCCCGGTGTGGTCGCCGCATCGGCCATCGTCTTCGTCTTCAGCCTCGGCTGCTTCGTCACCCCGGCGCTGCTGGGCGGCGGCAAGGCGGCGATGCTCGCGGAGTACATCTACGTACAGATGTTCCAGCTGTCCAACTGGGGCCTGGGCGCCGCACTGAGCATCGTGCTGATGCTGCTGGTGGTCGGTTGCGCGCTGCTGTTCGGACAACTCATCGGCTACCGCCGCCTGCTCGGGAGGGCTGAGCTGTGACTCCGCAGGGAACCTATCTCTCCGCCATGCCCAAGGGCGTGAAAAAGCCGCAACTGCCACGCCCGCAGGTCGGCCGCTGGCTGTCCTGGGCGGCGCTGGCGCTGTCCGCGCTGTTCCTCCTGCTGCCGATCCTGGTGATCGTCCCGCTGTCGTTCGGCAACCAGCGCTACCTGGCTTTCCCGGACGGCGGCTGGTCGCTGCGTCACTATGCGACGCTGTTCGACGGCGCCTGGCTGGTGTCGATCCTGCAGAGCCTGGGCCTGGCCCTGGTGGTTGGCGCGCTGTCTACGGCGCTGGCCTTCCTGTTCGCCACCGGCATCTGGCTGCAGCGCCGGCACCGCACGCTGCTGACCGCCATCGTGCTGCTGCCGATGATCGTGCCGCAGGTGGTCTCGGCCATGTCGATCTACTACCTGGATGCGCGCCTGGGCGTGCTCGACAGTCTGCTGGGGGTCGGCTTCGGCCACCTGCTGATGGCGCTGCCGTACTCGGTGATCGCCATGCTGGTGGCCTACGCGCGGCTCGACCAGAGCCTGTACAAGGCTTCGCGTTCCCTCGGCGCCGGGCTCTGGGAGACGCTGTGGAACGTGCTGCTGCCCAATGTGCGCGGCGGCGTGCTCGGCAGCTTCTTCATGGGCTTCGTGATGAGCTGGGAGGAGGTGGTGGTGACCCTGTTCACCAGCGGCCTGAACGTGGTGACGCTGCCCAAGCGCATCTGGGACGGCCTGCGCTACAACCTCGACCCGGCGATTGCCGCCGTGTCCACCCTGATGATTGTCCTCACCCTGGTGGTGATGCTGGTGCGCCTGTACCTGGCACGGCATCAGCCACCCAGCTGACTGTTTCAACCCCGCATACGGCCGCTGGATGGCGGCCCCAAACAACAACACCTGTGTCGCTTGCACCTTGTCCCTGAGGAGGGAATCCCCATGCTTACTGCTTTCCCCGCTCGCACCTACCGTCAACGCGTCGAAGCCGTCAAACGCCGCATGGCCGACCGTGGCCTGGATGCCCTGGTGGTCAACTACCCGGACAACATCAACTACCTGAGCGGCTTCGACAGCCTGGGCTTCCTCTGGTACCAGGCGCTGATCATCTCGCCGAAACTGGCCGAGCCGGTGTTCCTCACCCGTACCAGCGAGGAGCCCTGCACCTGGGAGCTGTCGTGCATCAACGAGGCGATCTTCTATGACATCGCCAAGCAGGACCCGCTGAAGATCGTCGCCGACGTGCTGGCCCAGGCCGGTCTGTCCCAGGCGCGCATCGGCCTGGAAATGACCGCCTCGACCTTCTCCCCGGCGCAGTACAACGCGCTGCTGGGCTACATGCCCGAGGCGCGCTTCGAAGACGCCGGCCCCCTGGTCGCCGAGAACCGCCTGATCAAGACTGCCGAGGAAATCGAATACCAGCGCAGCGCCGCGCGTATGGCCGACCAGGGCATGCTGGCTGCCTTCGAGGCGCTGCGTCCGGGCATCTCCGAAGTGGAAGTGGCCGGCATCGTCGCCAACGCCCTGGGCCGTGCCGGCAGCGAGTACTCGGCGATCAGCCCGATGTGCGCCACCGGCCGCCGCAGCACCATGACCCACGCCATGCCGCACCGCCAGACCATCAGCCACGGCGACGTGGTGATCCTCGAACATGCCGGCGTGTGCAACCGCTACCACGCCATCCTCATGCGCACCGCGGTGATCGGCAAACCCAGCCCGCGCGTGAAGGAAGTCGCGACCCTGCTCACCGAGGCCTTCAACGCCGCCATCGAGATCGCCAAGCCGGGCACCCCGGTGGGCGAGGCCAACCGTGTGTGCAACCAGATTCTCGACCGCATCGACCTCTCGCGCACCCGCGTGCACCGCATCGGCTACAGCCTGGGCCTGGCGTACCCGCCGACCTGGCTGGAAGCGATGATGGTGGACGAGGCCGACGACCACGTGTTCCAGCCGAACATGTCGTTCTCCATCGAGCCGAACCTGTCCTTGTACAACGAAGGCTTCGGCATCAAGCTCGGCGACACCGTGCTGTGCGGCGAGAAGGGCTCGGCGAGCCTGTCGGAGCTGCCGCCTGAGCTGACGATCATCGACTGATGGAGGTTCGCCCCCGGTCCGCGTACTGCCGGGGGCGAAGCCGAGTTGCGTGTCTGCGCCTGCGGGCGCAGTGATGGAATCCGAGGGCTTCTGATGAGTCACACGATGGATGTTTTCTGGCACGACGACGTGCTGCGCCACGACACCGCCGCCGGCGTGTTCGAGGCGCCGCCCAGCGACCTGCTGGCCGAACAGCTGCTGCACCCGGAGAGCAATCCCCGGTTGCTCAACATGCGCGCCATCCTCCAGCGCGGGCCGGTCGCCGGCTCGTTGCGCTGGCACGAAGGGCGCCACGCCAGCGAAGAGGATCTGCTGAGCTTCCATGATGCCGACTACCTGCGCGGCATCTTCGCGGCGGACGCCGCCGGCAAGCGCTTCAGCAGCACCACGCTGATGTCCGCCGGCAGCCTCGCCGGGCTGCTGGCCGCGGCCGGCACCAGCCTGGCGGCGCTGGAAAGCGTATTGGCCAGCGGCAACCCGGCCATGGCCCTGGTGCGCCCGCCGGGTCACCACGCCGCGCCGGCCATGGCCGACGGCTACTGCTTCTTCAACCATGCCGGGATCGCCGCACGCGCGGCCCAGGCGGCCGGCCTGGAACGCGTCGCCATTGTCGATTGGGACGTGCACCACGGCAACGGCACGCAGGAAGGCTTCTACGATGATCCTTCGGTGTTCACCGTATCGCTGCACATGGACCACGGCGCCTGGGGCCCGAGCCACCCGCAGACTGGCGCGGTGGACGAGCGCGGTTATGGCGCGGGGCTGGGCAGCAACCTCAACCTGCCGCTGCCGATGGGCTCTGGCGACCAGCTCTACGAGATGGTCTTCAGCCGCTTCGTCGAGCCGGCACTACGCGCCTTCAAGCCGGACCTGCTGATCATCGCCAACGGCCTGGACGCCTCGCAGTTCGACCCCAACGGCCGCCAACTGGTGACCATGCAGGGCTTCAACCGCCTGGCGCGGCGCGCCCGCGCGCTGGCCGACGAGCTGTGCGCCGGGCGGCTGCTGGTGGTGCAGGAGGGCGGCTACAACCCGGCCTACAGCGCCTACTGCCTGCACGCGGCGACCGAAGGCTTCCTCGGCCAGCCGTCCTCGCTGCCCGATCCGCTGGCCTACATGCCGGAACCGGCGACGCGGGTGGAAGCCGACCTCGCCGCGCTGGATGCACGGCTGGCGGCAGCGGGGTGGAAGTTCGGCTGAGCGGTAGGGCGCAGGAGTGGGCTTGGCGTAGGAACAACTGTCTTCTTCCGGTGAATCCGTGCCGATACTTTCCCCTCACCCCAGCCCTCTCCCGAAGGGAGAGGGAGCCGTCCGTGCCCGCTGACGCCGAAGTTTCATCCTGCACCGAACGGTCCCCTCTCCCTTTGGGAGAGGGTTAGGGTGAGGGCCGACCCAAGCGCAGAAGCATCTCGTAGGAGCGGACTTCGTCCGCGATCGATTCACCACCGCTCCGGCAGGCCATGGAGTGCGGGCAAACCCATCGCGGACGGAGTCCGCTCCTACGCCGGCCGCACCCGCTTTTGCAAAGGTGGGACGGATTAACCGTTCGAGTGGGGTGCCCTACGGATGGTTGCGATAGCGTTCGGTCAGGGACTGTACGCGGGCGACGTAGGTTTGCGTCTCGGCGTAGGGCGGGATGCCGTTGTACTTGTCGACCGTCATCTCGCCAGCGTTGTAACTGGCCAGCGCCAGCCGCTGGTTGCCGTTGAAGCGCTTGAGCAGCCATGCCAGGTAGCGCACGCCGCCGCGAATGTTCTGCCGCGCATCGAACGGATCACTGACGTTGAAGCGCTCGGCGGTATCGGGCATCAACTGCATCAGGCCCTGGGCGCCGGCGATGGAGATGGCGTTGGGCTGGAAGGCCGATTCGGCATGGATCACCGCGCGCACCAGCGCCCGGTCGACACCGTAGCGCACCGATGCAGCCTCGATCTCCCGGCGATAGGAGCGGGTGTCCAGGCGCAGTGTGGCGACGTTGAAATCCTTCGGTGCCATGCACAGGTAGCAGCCCTTGATGTAATACACATCGATCACATCGACCCGCGCTGAGATTCCAACCGGGCGGCGGCTCACATACTGGCGAACGCCCTTGTGCACGAAAGTGTACACCCGGATCCGATCTGCGCTCTGGCCGTTGCCCCGCTCCAGCGTGGATGCGGTCTTTGCCCGCGTGCTGCCAGCGGTGCCCGTCGGGTCTTTCTGGCGCGTGCAGCGCGCGCCGGCGATGGCCTGGCTGCTGAGGCTGACGGCTCCGTCCCGTGCGTGGCACTTGAACAGGGCATTGGCGTAGAGCGGTGCGACCAGCAAGGCCAGTCCGATGCAGCCAGGAAGGCTCCTGCGAGCCCATCGCCAGGTTCTGGAACTCATCAAACCGCTCCGCGCCGCGGGCGCCGATCAGGCTGGGGCGCCTGATCCGGGCAAATGGGAAAAGCCAATAGGGCTGCCATTGCAGGGTTCAACCCGGGCAGCCCGCCGTTTCGGTTCGCTAGTTATAGCCCTTTCCACCTGTAGCGGAGTTTGTGCAGACGTACGGCCTGCCGGTACTGCGGAAGGCGGAACAGATCGAGGTGTTTGACGGCAGCCATTCAGTAGGAGCGGACTCTGTCCGCGATGGCATCCCCCCGGCTCCTGGGTCGATCAGAGTGGCGGTGAGTCGATCGCGGACGGAGTCCGCTCCTACGGCGCTTGCCACGCAGCTGTAGGACCGAGGGGGACGCCTAGTCCTTGCTCGCGAACCTATGCAGCACCGATTCAGCCGAGAATGAAATACACCTTGCGCACCGGCGTGAGGTTTTCCCAGGTGCCCTTGAAGCCCGCTGCCACGACGAACGAGTCCCCCGGGCCGAAGGTCTTCGCCACGCCGTCGGCGTCGGTCAGGCGCACCGTGCCTTCGAGGATGTGGCACAGCTCGTCGTAGTCGCACTCGCAGCGCTCCAGGTGCACACCGGCTTCCCAGATACCGGCGATGGCGTTCTTCTCGGGGGCGCTGAAGTGCCGCCAGCTGCGGCTCTGGTAGGGCGCATCGACGATGGCTGGGTCGTTGATCTCGCGCTCCTGCGGGGCGAGGGCGGGATTGCCGAAGTCGATGACGTGGCGGGGCAGGGTGGACATGAGGTTCTCCATCAGGAATCGAAACCGATGCCGAAGGCATCGAAGGTCTTGAGCAACAGGTCGCGGCGGCCGTTGCGATCTTCCCTGGCCAGCGAACGCTGGGCCAGGCGCACGCCGAGATAGCGCAGCGGCTCGGGCGGGAAGGGGAAGGGCTTCTGCGAGGTCATGCGCAGCCGGGTGCGTTCGGTGCTTTCGCCACCCAGTTGGTCGAGCATGTTCAGCGCTGCGAAACGGCTGGCCGACACGCCCTGGCCGGTGAAGCCCAATGCATAGGCAACTCGGCCGCCCAGCACGCAGCCGGTGAACAGCGTGGTGCGCGCCGAGGTATCGATGATGCCGCCCCAGGCATGGCTGAACTCCACCGGGCCCAGTTGCGGGAAGGCCTCGCGGAATTGCCCGGCCAGGCGCTCGAAGCTTTCCGGGCGCTGGGTCAGCGCTTCGTCGCGGCGGCTGCCGAAGTGATAGATGGCGTCGAAGCCGGCCCAGAGGATGCGGTTATCGGCGGTCTTGCGCAGGTAGTGGAACTGGTTGCCGGCATCGGCGATGCCGTAGCGATCGACCCAGCCGATGGCGCGCAGTTGGTCGTCGGTGAGCGGCTGGGTGACCAGCGAATAGTCGTACACCGGGATCACGCTGGAATTCAGGTGGCCGAGCAGCGGCGGTGCAATGTTGGTCGCCAGGGCGATCTGCCCGGCCTCCAGCTCGCCACGATCGCAGCGCAGCATCAGGCGGTCGTTGCGCTGATGCAACTCGTGCACGGGGGTGTTCTCGAACAGCTCGACGCCTTGTTCCAGGCACACCCGGCGCAGCTCGGCGGCCATTTTCGCCGGGTTGAGCAGTGCATAGTTGGGCTCGAACACGCCGGCCTGGTAGGCGGGTGAGTCCAGTTTGTCGGTTAGCTTCGCCTTGTCGAGAAACTCGCAATCGATGCCAAAACGCTCGTAGTTGCGCTGCATGCCGCGCAGGCCGTCGACCTGCCAGGGCTGCATGGCGACACTGAGCTTGCCGCGGCGCTCGAACTCCACGTGCATGCCGAAGCGCTTGAGGTCCGCTTCGAATTCATCGAGATTCTGACGGCCCATGCGTACCAGGGTTTCGGCTTCTTCCGGCCAGCGGCGCAGGGCATTGCCTACGCCGTGGGAAATACTCGGCGCGCAGAAGCCACCATTGCGCCCGCTGGCCTCGCCACCGCAGCGCCGTGCCTCGAGCACCGCGATACTCGCGCCGGGCCAGCGCTGGCGGGCGTGCAGGGCAGTCCAGAGGCCGGTGAAGCCGCCACCGACCACCACCAGGTCGAAGCGGCGATCCGCTTCCAGTGCCGGTGCGGCGGGAGCGGGATCGAGGGTATCGAGCCAGAAGGGTCGGGGAATGGCGTGCGCAAGAGGGGCGGATGTCATCGGAAAACTCCGGCAGAATGTCGGAAGAAAAAACGGTCTTCGGGCCGCGTCGAGGTTTTGTAATCGTTCCGGGGTGCCCAGGCATACGGCTTGCCGCTCTTTGCGGGCACGCCCGGAGCAGGAAAGGCCGGCCGAGACCGGCAGGGGAACGCAATGATCGAAGAACAGGGCTGGAGCACCTCGCTCGAAGGTACGACTCACCAGCCCGACCCGGCCAGCGCCGCTACTCACGCCGTGGTGATGCGCTATCACCAGGCCTGGCGCCGACATGACATCGAGGCGCTGATGGCGCTGTTCGACCCGCAGGTGGAGTACAACGATTTCTTCCAGGGGCGGCGGATCGCGCCGAGCGAACTGCGCGAGTACCTGCAGACCAGCATGCCGGCGGCGGGGGATGAATCGCAGGTCTACACCGACCGTCTGCGGGTGGACGGCGACACGGCTTTCCTGCAGTACCAGGTGACCCTGCGCGGCACGCAGGGGCTGGTGTCCTTCCGCACCACCGAAGCCTATACCGTGCGCGATGGCCGGATCATCCGGGTCAACGAGCACGCGGCGTTGATCGGTCAGCCGCAGAAGGCTGCCAGTGAACCGCAACCGCGCATGGCTGATAGCCGGCTGGGGCTTTCAGCGCGGCAGCTGAGCCAGTTGGGCGGCGATATCCAGCAGTATTTCCAGCAGACCCGGCCGTTCCTCAATCCCGACCTGGACATGCCCCAGGTCGCGGCGGCCACCGGCTACACGCGCAACCAGATTTCCTACTTCCTCAACCAGGTGCTGGGCCTGAGCTTCTACCAGTACCTGAACCAACTGCGCCTGCGCCACCTGCTCGGCCAGCTCGACGGCGCCACCAGCGTCACGCGCATCGATGAACTGGCACGGGCGGCGGGCTTCCGTTCGCTGTCGACCTTCTACCGCTGCTTCCGCGAGGAAACGGGGCTGTCGCCCAAGGCCTATCTGGAACAGAAGGCGACTTCGTGATCGGATCGCTTTTGTAGGATGGCGTGGAGCGAAGCGATACCCATCAATCGCTGGTGGCCCTGTTGATGGGTATCGCAAGCTCCACCCATCCTACGAAGTGCGACGTGCGGGGGGCGATATTGATCGATTCCCGCAATTCTCGGGCCCGCTCCGCGCGTGCCCGCATGCACGGCGCCCGCGTTATCAATCCCGTGCTCATTTCCCTATGCTCGGCCGACAAGCATTCCAACAAGCTCAGGAGACCTTCGCATGCGCGACCAGCTCTATATCGATGGCCAGTGGCAGGCACCCGCACAGGGCGGCCGCTTCGAGGTGTACGAACCGTCCAGCGAAGCGGTACTGACCGAGGTCGCCGCCGCTACCGGCGAGGATGTGGATCGCGCCGTGCAGTCCGCGCGTCGGGCGTTCGATGAAGGCGAGTGGGGCCGCAGCAGCGGCAAGGAGCGCGCCGGCTACCTGCGTGCCATCGCCGACAACCTGCGTGGCCGCCGCGAAGACCTGGCCCGCCTGGAAGTGCAGGACAACGGCAAGCCGCTGCCTGAAGCGCAGTGGGATATCGACGACGCCATCGGCTGCTTCGACTACTACGCCGAGCTGGCCGAAGGGCTGAACGACGAGGGCGAAGTGGTCGCGCTGCCCGACGAGCGTTTCGCCTGCCGTGTGCTGCGCGAGCCGGTCGGTGTTGCCGGGCAGATCATCCCGTGGAACTACCCACTGCTGATGGCTTCGTGGAAGGTCGCGCCGGCGCTGGCTGCCGGTTGCACCGCCGTGCTCAAGCCTTCCGAGCTGACTCCGCTGACCTCCCTGGAGCTGGCCGCTGCCGCCGATGCCGTGGGCCTGCCCAAAGGCGTGCTCAACGTGGTCACCGGGCTGGGCCGCGATGCCGGTTCGCCACTTTCCGCGCATCCGGGCGTGGACAAGCTGGCCTTCACCGGCAGCGTGCCCACCGGGCGCGCGATCATGCAGGCGGCGGCCCAGGACATCAAGAACGTCAGCCTGGAGCTGGGCGGCAAGTCGGCCTTCATTGTCTTTGACGACGCCGATATCGAGGCCGCCGTGGAGTGGATTCTCTTCGGCATCTTCTGGAACCAGGGCCAGGTTTGCAGCGCCACCTCGCGCCTGCTGGTGCAGGACGGCCTGCACGATCGGCTGATCGAGCGCCTGGTGGAGGAAACCCGCCGCATCACCATCGGCAACGGCCTGGAGCCGGGCGTGCTGCTCGGCCCGCTGGTCAGCGCCGGCCAGCACGCCAAGGTACTGCAGGCCATCGAAGCCGGCGTGCGCGATGGGGCGAAACTGGCCACTGGCGGCAAGCGCCCGGCGCATCGGGACAAGGGCTGGTTCGTCGAGCCGACGGTGTTCATCGACGCGCCGCTGGAAAGCGCCGTTTGGCGCGAGGAAATCTTCGGCCCGGTGCTCGCCGTGCGCCGCTTCAAGGATGAAGCCGAGGCGCTGCGCCTGGCCAACGACAGCCAGTTCGGCCTGGCGGCGGCGGTGATGTCCGCCGACCCGGCGCGTTGCCAGCGGGTGAGCCGTGGTCTGCGTGCCGGCATCGTCTGGGTCAACTGCTCGCAGCCGACCTTCACCCAGGCGCCCTGGGGCGGCTACAAGCAGAGTGGCATCGGCCGCGAGCTGGGCGTATGGGGGCTGGACAATTACCTGGAGACCAAGCAGGTCACCGAGTACCTCAGCGACCAGCCGTGGGGTTGGTACATCAAGTAAGTTGCGCGGGGCGCGGCGAGTAGCGCGCCCAACACCTGAGCTTCAGCGTTTCAATTGGCCATTGTTCGCGAGCAAGCTCGCTCCTACCCAGGGCAGTCCGGCAGACACCTGTAGGAGCGAGCTTGCTCGCGAACCCGTCCAGCGCCGAAGCGCAGCGTCGCTGCGCTCCGTCGTTTCAGACTGCGCAGGAGCGGACTCTGTCCGCGATCGACTTCACCTGCGCAGGGCAGTCCGGCAGACACCTGTAGGAGCGAGCTTGCTCGCGAACCCGTCCAGCGCCGAAGCGCAGCGTCGCTGCGCTCCGTCGTTTCAGACTGCGTAGGAGCGGACTCAGTCCGCGATCGACTTCACCTGCGCAGGGCAGTCCGGCAGACACCTGTAGGAGCGAGCTTGCTCGCGAACCCGCCCAGCGTCGAAGCGTGTCGCTGCGCTCCGTCGTTTCAGACTGCGCAGGAGCGGACCCTGTCCGCGATCGACTTCACCTGCGCAGGGCCGTCCGGCAGACACCTGTAGGAGCGAGCTTGCTCGCGAGCCCGCCCAGCGCCGAAGCGCGCGTCGCTGCACTCCGTCGTTTCAGACTGCGTAGGAGCGGACTCTGTCCGCGATCGACTTCACCGCCGCGCCAGTCGCAAGATCAGATCAACCCCTTCCCCTGCAAATGCTCGCGCAGGTACTCGATGAACACCCGCACCTTGCGCGTGCTGCGCCGGTGCGGCAGGTAGAGCACATGCACCCAGGGGCCGAAGGCGCTCTGGTCGCGCCAGCAGTCGGGCAGTTGTTCCACCAGTTCGCCGCTTTCCAGGTAGGGCAGTGCGCTCCATTGCGGCAGGAACTGCAGGCCCTGGCCGTCGAGCAGGCAGGAGAGCAGGAAGTCGTAGTTGTCGCTGGCGATGCGCGGTACCGGCTGGCGGATGCGCAGGCGTTCGCCGTCCTTCTGCACCCACCAGAAATTCCGGTTCAGCAGCGGATGGCGGAAGATCAGCCAGTCGTGCTGCTCGTAGTTCTCCAATGTCACCTCCAGGCCCTTTTCCGCCAGGTACTTCGGGCTGGCGCAGAGCATCAGGCGATTTTCCAGCAGCGGCTGGGCGATCACGTCCGGCAGGTCGATGGGGCCGTCGCGCAGGGCAATGTCGTAGCCGCCTTCCACCAGGTCGACGAATTCGTCCAGCAGGTCCACCTCCAGGCGCACCTGCGGGTGCTCGCGCAGGAAGCGGCAGCACACCGCGTTGAAAAAGGCCGGGGCAAAGGAGGGCGGCGAGACGATGCGCAGGCTGCCACGCAACTCGGTCTGCAACTGCTCGACTTCCTCGCTGGCGCGCTGCAACTGCATCAGCGCCGAGCGAGCACCTTCCAGGTAGATGTGCCCGGCCTCGGTCAGCGCCATGCGCCGCGTGGTGCGTTCGAACAGGCGCTGACCGAGGTCGGCTTCCAGTTGCGCCACGCCCTTGGTGATCGCCGATGGCGTCTTGCCCAGCTGTTCGGCGGCGCGGCTGAAGCCGCCGTGGTCGGCGGTGGCGACGAACATGGTGAGGGCGGTCATCTTGTCCATGGATTGCTTCCTGGTAGGAACAGAAGTTGTGCGGGAAGTCAGTGTTAAAGCCGCCAGGGCTTTTGCTTAACCTTCGTCACAGATCAACAATAACGAAGGCTCTGTGATGAAACTACTGATTCCGGCGCTGGTGTCGGCGGCTTGCGCTTTTTCCTCGATGGAAACTATGGCCGCCGCCGACCTCATCTTCCATGGCGGCAAGGTCTACACCGCCGAACCCGGCCAGGCCCTGCAACAGGCGGTGGCGGTGGAGAACGGCCGCATCCTCGCCGTTGGCTCCGACGCGCAGATCCTCAAACTCCAGCAACCGGCGACCCAGCTCATCGACCTGCATGGCCAGGTGCTGATGCCCGGTTTCATCGACGCTCACACCCACCTGGTCAAGGGTGGCCTGCAGATGCTCCAGGCCAACCTGGATAATCAGGACCTGCCGCTGGCCGAGTTCGAAAACAAGCTGCGCCAGTGGCGCGACGACGGCCGCGCGCGACGTGGCCAGTTCCTCTATGTCGGTGGTGTGCCCACGGCGTACTGGGACGAGATCGGCGAGCTGCAGCAGCGTTTCAACCAGGGTGAGTGGGCCGATCAGCCGATCCTCCTGGCGGGTGGTGACTACCACACCGGCTGGGCCAATCAGGCCTTGCTGAAACTGGCCGGTATCGACGCTGCCAAGGTCAGATCGCTGCAGGGCGAAGAGCAGGCCACCATCGGTCATGACGCTGACGGCCAGCCCAACGGTTTCCTGGTGGATGCCGGCCTCTACCCGGTGCAGGCGCTGTTGCCGCTGCCGACCGACGACGAGTTACTCAAGGCCCTGAAAGGCGCGCAGCGCTACTACCACGAGCTGGGCATCACCGCCTGGATGGAGCCCCTGGCGAACGAGAACCCCGGCGGCGACATCCACAACGATTCCGTCGGCGTGCTGCCGGCCTACAAGCTGCTGGCGCAGCAGGGCGGGCTGACTGCACACGTTGCTGCGCTGCTGATGGCCGATTCCAAGGCGACCCCGGCCGACCTCGACGAGCTGGACAAGGTGCGCCAGCAGTTCATCGATGTTCCCAACCTGACGCTGCCGGGCATCAAGATCTTCGCTGACGGCGTGGCCGAGGTGCCGGCGCAGAGCGCGGCGATGCTCGAGCCCTACAGCAACTCGAAGAAGTACGGCGAACTGCTGATCGACCCCGAGCACTTCGGCGAACTGGTCAGCGCCGCCGATGCCCGCGGCTGGTTGGTGCACATCCACGCCATCGGCGACCGCGCGGTGCGCGAATCGCTTAACGGCATCGAGCAGGCGCGCAAGGATCGCCACAGCGGCATCCCGCACTCCATCACGCACCTGCAGATGGTCAACCCGAAGGACTTCGCGCGCTTCAAGGCGCTCGACGTGATCGCTGCCATGCAGCTCTATTGGGCCGCCGCCGACGAGAACAGCGTCGACCTGGTCAAGCCCTACGTCAGCGCCATGGCCTTCCTGCACATGTACCCGGCACGCTCGCTGCTGAAGAACGGCGCGACCATTTCCGGCGCCAGCGACTGGCCGATCACCACGCCCGACCCGTGGAAAGCCATCTACCAGGCAATCCAGCGCGTCGGCCCGAAGGGTGTGCTCAATGCCGCCGAGGATATCGACCGGCAGACCATGTTCCAGGCCTACACCCTCAACGCCGCGCGCACTATGCGCCTGGAAGGGAGCATCGGTTCGCTGAAGCCGGGCAAGCAGGCCGACCTGATCCTGCTCGACCGCGACGTGTTCACCGTCGAGCCGCAAGCGCTGCGTGACACCCAGGTGCTCAAGACCTGGTTCGCCGGCCGCGAAGTCTATAGTCGTCCGGGCGACAAACCGTGAACGTTGTCATCTCGTAGGATGGGTGGAGCGTAGCGATAGCCATGCTGTAGCGACGCCGGATCGATGGGTATCGCTGCGCTCCATCCATCCTACAAAGCACTCTGTGATTTGATTCGATAGTTCTACAGGAGCCTTGCCGTGATTCTTCACACCTTCACCACCGACATCCGCGACCCGCTGCAGCGTGGCCGGCAGATCGGCGAAACTTTCGCCGAGCAGATCCGCCAGAGCGTGGCGCTGTACCTGGACTTCTTCCCCCGCGTTGGCGTGGAGATCGACAAGGCGCGGGCCATCGGTGAAGGCAGCCTGTCGGCGCTGGCCGACTGGTGCCCGGCGCTGGCCAGGGAAGTCGAAGGCCTGGCCCTGGGCGTCGGCCTGCCGCTGTGGCAGCTGGCGGCGTTGAACGCCCGCACCGAAGTGCTGGCGGTGATGCCCGAGCAGCCGGTGGAAGGCGAGTGCTCCACTTCCGTCTACGCCCCGGCGGGTGCTGCTGCACCGCGCAGTCTGCAGACCTGGGACTGGCATGACAGCCTGGTACCGCACGGCCTGCTGCTGGGCTTCACCGGCAGCACCGGCCTCACCGCCAAGCTGTTCACCGAGTTCGGCATGCTCGGCAAGATCGGTGTGAACAGCGCGGGCCTCGGCGTGCACTTCAACATCCTGCACCACGCCAGTGACGACGGCAGTGCCGGCGTGCCGGTGCATGCCATCGCCCGTCGCGTGCTGGAAGAGGCCAGCAGCGTCACCGAGGCCATCGATCTGGCGCGTTCGGCGCGGGTCAGCGCCTCCACGGTGCTCAGCGTGTTCACCCGCAACGACGTGCGCGCCCGCGCCGCCAGTATCGAGATGAGCCCGGCGCATACCGCCGTGGTGGTGCCGCGCGAAGATGGCTGGCTGTTGCATACCAACCACTTCCTCGATGGCGAGCTGAGCTGGGGCGAGCGCACGGCGGACGTGTCCACCACCTACGCGCGCCTGGACCACCTCAGGGCCGCCACCGCCGGCATGACCGGCAAGGCCCTGCGCGAGCGCGCCGACGCCTTCTGCGGCGCCGACGGCGACCAGGCGGTGGTGTGTTTCCACCCGGACATGTCCGAACCGGATACCGAGCGCTGGGAAACCCTGCTGAGCATCGGCCTGGACACCGTCGGGTGCGCCCTGGAGTACGTCGCCGGCACGCCGAAGAAGCTGGCGGATGAGGGCTTCCTGCGCTTCTGAGGCAAACGGGTGGGAGCCCCTCACCCTGACCCTCTCCCAAGGGGAGAGGGGACTGATCGGCAGAGCTTGAAACAACAGCGTCAGCCGGTACATGCGGCTCCCTCTCCCTTTGGGAGAGGGCTGGGGCGAGGGCAATGTCCGAGCGCTGAAGTTCGCTTCAGCGCAGATCGCAAACGTCACAACGCAACTTCTCAATTTCAGAACTGACGCCTCCGTGGCAGCCCGCCGGCCGCCACGCGGGTTTCGTGTTGCCACAAAAACAAGAGTGAACCGCCATGATCGACCACACGCCCGCAGCTCCTGGCTCGCGCTCGGCCTTTCGCGCCTTCTGCGTCTCCGGCATGGGCACCGCGCTGGAGTTCTACGATTTCGTCATCTACGGCTACGCCGCCGCGCTGATCTTCCCGCAACTGTTCTTCCCCGGCATGGACCGGCTGACCGCTGTGCTGGTCGCCTTTGCGGCCTTCGGCGCCGGCTTCTTTGCCCGTCCGCTGGGCGGTGTGGTGTTCGGTCACCTGGGCGACCGCTACGGCCGGCAGAAGGCGCTGGTCGCCACCCTGGTGCTGATGGGCGCGAGCACGCTGCTGATCGGCTTCCTGCCGACCCACGCCAGCATCGGTGCCGCCGCGCCCGTCCTGCTGGTGCTGCTGCGCCTGGTGCAGGGTTTTGCCGCCGGCGGCGAGTGGGGCGGGGCGGCGCTGTTCGGCATCGAGGTCGCGCCCAAGGGCCGCCGCGGCCTGTGGGGCAGCTTCACGAGCATGGGCATCGGCATCGGCGGCATCTTCGGTTCGGCGGTGTTCGCCATCGTCAGCTTCGCCTTCGACGATGACCTGAGCGGTATTGCCTGGCGTATTCCGTTCTGGCTCGGTGGCCTGCTGGTGCTGATCGGCCTTTATGCGCGCCTGCAGAACACCGCGCCGCAGCCCAAGGCCGCGCCGAAAGCCGAGACGCGCATGCCGCTGATGGAGGCCTTCCGCCGCCGTCCGCGCGAGCTGCTGCTGTGCATCGGCATCGCTTTCGGTTACGTCACCATCGCCTACATCGGCAGCACCTTCTTCCTCGCCTATGCGACCGACATCGGCTACAGCAGCAGCCACGCCCTGCTGTTCGACTTCTCGCTGTCAGTGGCGATCGTTGCCTCGGCGCCGTTCTTCGGTCACTTGTCGGATCGCTTCGGCCGCCGTGCGGTCATGATCTTCGGCGCGGCGATCATGGCGCTCGGGCTGTTCGCCTTCTTCCCGCTGATCGGCCTGCACAACCTGCCGCTGGCGTTGCTGGCGTATATCGCCGTGGGCTTCTTCATGGGGGCTACCCAGGGGCCGATCCCGGCTTTCCTCGCCGAACAGTTCCCGCGGCAAATGCGCTACTCGGGGATTTCCTTCAGCTACCAGATCGGCGCGGCGCTGGGTGGCGGCACGGCGTCGAGCATCGCCACGGCCATCCTCATCGCCACCGGGCGCAACCCCTTCGGCGTGGCACTCTACGGTGCAGCGGCGCTGTTGCTGGTGGCGCTGTGTTCCTGGCTGCTGCGGGAGACCGCGCACCTGCCGATGGAGCTGATCGACCGCGACGACGCCGCTCCGGGCGTCGCCCAGGCGCAGGTCGGTTAAGTCACGGCGCGGGCTTTGGTGCCGGGTACCAGGCCAAGCACCAGGGCGCAGCCGATCAGGATGATCAGCGCGCCCCCGCCCTGCACCAGCGACAGGCTCTCGCCCAGCACCAGGGCGCCGATCAGGACGGCGACCACGGTGACGACGAACTCCACGCTGATGGTTCTGGTCGCGCCGATTCGCGAGACGAGCTGGAAGTAGACGACGTAGTTCACCGCGCTGAATATGCAGCCGCAGATCAGCAGGAAGAACACATCGATCGGTTGCGGCGTGCCGGGCACCGGCACCCAGATCAGCAATGGCAGGGTCAGCAGCCCGCCGATGCCGAAGGCGCCGCAGGTCACTTCCCAGGGGCCGGCGGTGCGCAGCTTCAGGCTGGCGTAATTGCTGCCGAAGGCCGCGCAGACAGCACCGAACACGGACGCTGCGCTGCCGAGCATGAACTCGTGGGTGATCGGCACCGCTGGGAAGCCCACCAGCAGCAGCATGCCGAAGAAGCCCAGCACCAGCCCGCCGAGACCGCTCCAGGTGATGCGTTCCAGGCCCCAGAGGCGGCCGATGAGCATCGAGAACAGTGGAATCCCGGCGACGAAGATCGCCGCCATGGCGGTGCCGATGCGCGGGGTGGCGTAGGTCATGCCGATCAACTGGCCGGCCACGGTGGTGGCGCCGATCACGCACAGCGGCTTCCACAGCCCTGCGAAGTTCAGCTGGCGCCCGGACAGCCGCGCCACGGCGAACAGCGTGAAGCTGGCGATCAGCGCGCGGAAGCTGACTGCGCCGACCCAGCCGAACCCGGCGATGGCCTTGAGCAGGACGAGAAAGGACAGCCCCCAGCCGATCGCGAGGAACAGGTAGGCGGCAAGGTCGCGCGGTTGCATACGACTCCGGTGGCGCAAGGCAGAAGAGGGCCACCGAAGCGCGGCGGCGAATGCCGCTATCTTGCCGGGCACCCGGGACGCTTGGGAAGGCGGCGCGCCGAGGTTTTTCCGGCCGCCGGCGCCGCTGCCGCGCTCAAGGGCCGGGGAGCGGCTGGAGGACGGCTCGCTGGCGCCGCAGGTAGAGGATCGCCAGGACGCAAGAGGCCAGGGACAAGGCGCTGCAGAACAGGACGCTGCGCCAGAGGTAGTCCAGCGCCTGGACCAGGCTCAGTGACAGGCTCTGCATGGTATAGGGCAGCAGGCCGAGGCTGCCGCACGCGACGAATCCGGAAGCGGCGCTGACCGCGTACAACAGCAGGATGAGGAGTTGCCCTGCGTTGTGCGTCGTGGCGTACCGCAGCAGGACGAGGGCGTAGGCAAACGAGATCAGCGCAAGGCCGACCAGGGACGCCGTCAGCGGCAGGCTATTGGGGTAGTGACGGATGCCGCTGAGCAGATTGTTCGCACCCAGCAGTGCGCTGATCACGCAGACCGCGAACATGAGCACGAGATTGAAGCGACGCATGACTCTTCCTTGAGTGTGCCGATGGCATGGGATACGTACGCTGCTGGACGGACGCGCCAGGTACTCCGGCGACCCCGCGTAGTGCATTGCGGCGCCGCCTGTCGAGACCGGAGTCTGCAGCGGGCGACGGTGCGCGCAGCTTACGAAGCCCCTGGCAGCCTGTCCATTGGCCGGACAGCGTGGCGCATCGCCCGATGCACGGGCCCCCCACCCAGCGGGCTGCGCCCTTGCGAGCGTGCAGGGCGGGATTGCCCAGGTGCCAATGGTCTTGCACCGGGCGCTGGCTTATAGTCGCGCCCCCCAGCGAAGCCGCCAGTGCCGTCCAGGCCTGTTTCCGGCAACGCAACCACCGAGGCGCGAGGAGCACGCCAGTCATGAAAACAGAACAGGGCATCCTGCGGCTTTCCATCATCGTCACCGTGCTGCTGGCCGGTTTCGGGATTATCGTCGGCTTGCTGTCGGGATCCTTCTCCATCGTCTTCGACGGTGTCTACTCGTTGGCCGATGCGAGCATGAGCGGCCTGGCCCTGATGGTGGCCACGCTGATCCGCCGCCACACCACCGAAGGCGACGCCAGCCGGCGCCTGGCCGAGCGTTTCAACATGGGTTTCTGGCACCTGGAGCCGATGGTGCTGGCGCTCAACGGCACGCTGCTGTGCGGCGTCACGCTGTACGCACTCATCAACGCCATTGGCCGGCTGCTCAGCGGTGGCCATGCGCTGGAATTCGGTTTCGCCATCCTCTACGCGGCGGTGGCCACGCTGGTCTGCTTTGCCCTGGCGGCGGTGCAGTTCCGCGCCAACCGACGCATCGGCTCGGACTTCGTGGCGCTCGACGCCAAGTCCTGGGTGATGTCCGGGAGCATCTCCCTGGCCTTGCTGATCGCCTTCCTGGTGGGTGACCTGGCCACGGTGAGCGGCTACGCGCAGATCGGCCCGTACGTCGACCCGGCGGTGCTGGCGCTGATCTGTCTGGTGATCCTGCCGATTCCCTTCCTGACCATTCGCCAGGCGCTCAAGGAAATCCTCCTGGTGACTCCGCCCGAACTCAAGCAGCACGTCGACGAGGTGGCGGCGGCGGTAGTTACGCAACACGGCTTCAGTGCCTACCAGGCCTATGTCGCCAAGGTCGGTCGGGCACAGCAGATCGAGCTGTATTTCATCGTGCCGCCCAACTGGCCGGCGCAGACCCTGGCCGAATGGGACCGGCTGCGTGACGAGATCGGCGAGGCCATCGGCGGCGAAGGCCCCAACCGCTGGCTGACCATCGCCTTCACCACTGACCCGCTGTGGACCCGCTGAGCGGCCAGGCGCACGGACGAGGCGGGCTGCGCTACGCGGGCCGTGACGCCTCGAGGGCTTGCGGGTTCGCCACGTTCTTCGGTGCCCCGGCGAAAAACGCCAGCAGGTTGTCGAAGGCATCGCCGAAGTACAGCTCGTAGCCGTTTTTCTCCACGTAGCCCAGGTGCGGGGTACAGAGCGCGCGGGGGTGATTCAGCAAGGGGTTGTCGACGCCGAGCAGCGGCTCCTGCTCGAACACGTCCACGGCGGCGTAGCCTGGCCGCCCGGCGTCCAGGGCCTGCAGCAAGGCGCCGGGAGCGAGCAGTTCGGCGCGGCTGATGTTCACCAGCAGGGCGCTGGGTTTCATGCCCGCCAGGTCCTCGAAGGTGACCTCGTGGCGAGTGCTCTCGGACAGCCGCAGGTTGAGGCTCAGGATGTCCGCTTCGGCGAAGAAGGCGGTGCGCGAGATGGCCGCCCGATGGCCATCGGCGACGGCGGCTGCGCGGCTGTTCTCGCTGCCCCAGACCAGCACCGGCATATCGAATGCCTGGGCATAGCGCGCCAGGCGCTGGCCGATCTTGCCGTAGCCCCAGATGCCCAGGGTCTGCCCGGCCACGGCCTGGCCGAGGTTGACCTGCCACTGGCCAGCCTTGAACGCTTCGATGGCCGGGACGAGTTGCCGGCGCGCAGTGAGGATGAGTGACCAGGCCAGCTCGGCCGGCGCCACCGGCGAGCCTCGGCCTTCGGTCACGACGATGCCGCGCGCGGTGCAGGCGTCCAGGTCGAGATGGCTGGCCACCTTGCCGGTCTGGCTGATCAGCTTGAGCTTCGGCAGCCTGTCGAGCAGCTCGGCGTCGATGCGGGTGCGCTCGCGGGTGAGCACCAGCGCGTCGGCGTCGGCGAAGCGCGCGGCCAGTTCGTCCGGCGTGGCGGGCCCCAGGTCATGCAGCACGCGGACCGTATGCCCGGCCAGTCGGGCATAGCAGTCCAGCGTGCGGATCACGTCCTGGTAGTCGTCGGGGATGACGATGTTCATAAGGAGCCCGCCTCTGCAGTCGTTGGAGTCAGTTCGGGACGATATCCGATCTTCGCGAGGCTTTCGATCCGCCGCAGAAGTCCTACCCGATGCCAGTCGTCAGGACAGCGCTGCGACATGTACGGGGTAGGTCGCCGGGGTGAAGCGCTCGGCGGTGTCCATCCGCACGTTGCGTAGCCTGGTGGTTTCCAGGTGCATGGCATAGAGCGGTTCGGCCCGGTAGCTGACCAGGATCGAGCGTCGACGGGCGCCGCTGATGTTCAGGCTGCCGGCGTGCACCAGGTCGACGTCGAATACCAGGATGTCGCCGGCGCTGCCTTGCAGGTGTAGGCAGCGGGATTCCTCATTGAATTCCTCTGGCAGCGCCCCTGCTGCGGGGCGATGGCTGCCGGGAATGATGCGCGTGGCGCCATTGCCCGGGGCGTAGTCGTCGAGGAAGGCGAGGGCACTCACACTGTCGCCTGGGCGCTGGGCCGAGAGATCGCGGTGCAGCGATTGGTGCCCGCCGCCCGGCAGGGGCTCGCGTCCCTCCGCCTGGGCAAGGAAGAAGCGCTCGCCGATGAGCTCGCCGACTGTCGCCAGCAGTAGCGGC
The DNA here is from genome assembly GCF_029840045.1 of Pseudomonas sp. GD03903. NCBI lineage: Bacteria > Pseudomonadati > Pseudomonadota > Gammaproteobacteria > Pseudomonadales > Pseudomonadaceae > Pseudomonas > Pseudomonas sp. GD03903. The sequence continues at coordinate 33,475 of NZ_JAOCBT010000029.1, forward strand.
AGCCGGCACATCGCCTGAACTGTCGGCTCCAGATCGAGTTGCGCGTGGCGCCAGTCCTGGCCGCGGGGCGCCGGCCAGTGCTCGGACTCCAGGACGTTGGCATCGAATAGCGTGCGGAGCTCGTCCACTGTTGCGCGCGGGATCACCTGGCGCAGCAGTGCATAGCCATTTTCATGGAGTTGTTGGCGATCGAGCATGCAGTCATCCATTCCCTGTTGTCCTTTGCCTTCCTGATACAGGCCCTTGTGGTGCAGGCGCATTGGCCGGTGCTGCGTCGCTGGCAGCGATCGAAAGTCGAGCGTACTGAGGAAATCTTCTGTAGCCAATTTCCGACGACGATCGACTCCCGTAGACTCCGGCGATCTGCCGGAGAGAAAAATAATGCATAAAGGGATTTGGTTGGGGCTGGGATTGTCGCTGGCTGTCGTGGGTGTGGCCGGGGCCGTCGAACCTGCCCAGGACGATCCGCTGCTGGCGAGCCCCGCATCGGCCGGTGGCACCAGCGATGTACGCGGCATCCTGCGGGCGCGCGACCAGGCGATGCTGTCCAGCGAGCTGGCCGGGCGCATCCTCGAGATGCCCTTCGCCGAGGGGCAATCCTTCCGCAAGGGCGATGTGCTGGTGCGGTTCGATTGCTCCGCCTACCAGGCCCAGTTGAGTGCCGCCCAGGCCGGCGCCAAGGCGGCCAGCGAGCAACTGGCGCACAACCGCCAGCTGGCCGCGCTGAATTCGGTAGGGCGTTTCGAGGTTGCACTGGCGGAAGCCAAGCTGTCCGAGGCGCAGGCACAAGCGCAGGTCTACCAGGTCCAGGTGCGCCGCTGTTCGCTGGTGGCGCCGTTCGATGGCCAGGTGGTGCAACGCAAGGCGCAACCCTTCGAGAGTGTCGCGGGCGGCGCGCCGTTGCTGGAGATCGTCGATAACCGCAGCCTGGAAATCCGCCTGCTGGTGCCCTCGCGCTGGGTCGCACGGCTGAAAGTAGGGCAGTCCTTCACCTTCGTGCCCGACGAAACCGGGCAGGCCCTGCAGGTCGAGATCAAGCGCCTGGGCGCGCGCATCGATGAAGGCAGCCAGATGCTGCCGCTGATTGCGTCCCTGCCCGGCGATGCCAAGGGCTTGCTGGCGGGCATGAGCGGCACTGCGCGTTTCGCGGAGACGCCATGAACGCACCACAGGTCGGCCTGGCCGAGCGGGTCTTCGCGCAATTTCTCGATCTCGAGCACCAGGCCCGCGCGGCGCGAACGGTCGAGGAACTGGCCTATCACATTGTCAATGACGGACAGATGCTGTTCGGCTATCGACACGCGGCGTTGCTGATCGCCGGCAAGGTCCAGGCGCTCACCGGCATCAGCGTTGTCGAGCCGAATGCGCCGTTCGTGGCCTTCGTCGAACAGGCCTGCGCCCAGTTACAGGCGCGCGCTGCGCTGGACCAGCCGCAGCGCATCGACTTCCAGGCCCTGGGGGCGCAGCAGCAGGCCGATTGGCAGGCGCTTTCCGCCGGCGATGTGTTCTGGTTGCCCCTGGCCGACTCCCAGGGGGCGCCCTTTGGCGGCCTCTGGCTGGCCCGCGAGCAGCCGTGGAGCGAGGCGGAGCAGGCGTTGCTGGTGCAGTTGGGCGACGCCTACGCGCATGCCTGGAAGGCCCTGCAGCCGCGCAAGCCGTGGCGAGCCCGCTGGCCGAAGAAGAAGTTGTTGATGATTGCCGCCGGGCTGTGCCTGCTGCTGCTCGTGCCGGTACGCCAGTCGGTGCTGGCGCCGGCGGAGGTCGTGCCGCTGGACGGCCAGGTGATTGCCGCCCCGCTGGATGGGGTGATTCAGCAGGTGCTGGTCAAGCCCAACCAGACGGTCAAGGCCGGCGATCTGCTGGTGCGTTTCGACGCCACCACCCTGCAAGCCCAGGCAGACGTGGCCGAGCGCTCCCTGGGCGTGGCCGAGGCTGAGCTCAAGGCCAATTCGCAGCGCGCGTTCTCCGACGCCGAGTCAGGCTCCAGGGTCGACCTGCTGGCGGCGCGGGTGGAGCAGAAGCGCGCCGAACGTGATTACGCCCGCGACCTGCTGGGGCGCGCCGAGGTTCGCGCACCACGCGACGGCATCGCGGTATTCGCCGATGCCGAACGCTGGACCGGCAAACCGGTGCAGACCGGCGAGCGCCTGATGGAGCTGGCCGATCCGCGCCAGGCCGAGCTGCGCATCGACCTCGCGGTGGCCAATGCCATCCGCCTGGCACCAGAGGCGGAGGTCCAGCTATTCCTCGATAGCGATCCGCTGAACCGCCATGCCGCCCGCCTGTCACGCAGCGCTTATGAGGCCCAGCCGGTCGCCGGCGGGCAACTGGCCTACCGTCTGGACGCACGCTTCGACTCCGCGCCGCCGCGGATCGGTCTGCGCGGTACCGCCAAACTCTATGGCGAGCGAGCGCCCATTCTGCTCTACCTGTTGCGTCGTCCCCTGGCGGCGCTTCGTCAGACGGTGGGCTTCTAGATGGTATTGCCGGCGCTGCGCGCCGACTTGCAGCTATCGCCAGGCGCCCCGACGCTGGATGGTTCGCCGCAATGGACACTGGCCGACCCGCTGCGCGGGCGCTACTTCAAGCTTGGCGTGGCGGCGATGCGCCTGTTGCGCCACTGGGCGCTGGGTGATCCGCAACGGGTGCTGCGAGCGGCGAACAGCGAAGGTGGGGATCCGCTGGGCGAACAGGAGTTGCAGCAGTTGCTCACATTCCTCCGCCAGCAGGACCTGATCAGCTCGGCCGACGGCGAGCAGCGTAACAGCTACGGGCAGAAGGCCGCGTTGCAGCGCCACGGGCTGTGGAAATCGCTGCTGCACCAGTACTTGTTCTTCCGAATTCCGTTGTGGCGGCCGGATGCCTTCCTCAACCGCGCCTGGCCCTGGTTGGCCCGCCACGGCGGGCCGCTGCTGCGGATCGGCCTTCCGTTGACCCTTGGCCTGGGCCTGTTGCTGGTGGCGCGCGACTGGGATCGTTTCCTCGCGACCTTCCCGCACCTGTTCAGCTTTGGCGGTGCCCTGGCCTTCGGTGTCGCGTTGCTGTTTGCCAAGCTATGCCACGAGTTCGGCCATGCGTTCATGGCCAAGCGCGCCGGCTGCCGGGTACAGAGCATGGGCGTGGCGTTCATGGTGATGTTGCCGTTGTTCTATACCGACGTCAGCGACGCCTGGCGCGTCAACGATCGGCGCTCGCGGCTGCTGATCGGAGCGGGAGGCGTACTGGCCGAGCTGACGCTGGCCTGTATCGCGCTACTGGCCTGGTCGCTTCTGCCGGACGGGCCTTTGCGTACTTCAGCCTTCATGCTTGCCAGTGCGACCTGGGTCACCACCCTGCTGGTCAACCTCAATCCGTTCATGCGTTTCGACGGCTACTTCCTGCTCAGCGATCTGCTGGGCGTCGAGAATCTTCAGGGACGAGCCTTCGCCTTGTGCCGCTGGCGATTGCGCGAGGCATTGTTCGACTACGGCGATCCGATGCCCGAGCCCTGGCCTGACGGACTGCGGCGGCGCCTTTTACTGTGGGGGTACGGCTCCTGGCTATGGCGCGCGGCGCTGTTCCTGGGGATCGCGCTGACGGTCTATCACCTGTTCTTCAAGGTGTTGGGCATCTTCCTGATGCTGGTGGAACTGGTGTGGTTCATCGGCCTGCCCATCTGGCGCGAATTGCGCGAGTGGTGGCAGCGGCGCGATCAGGCCCAGCCTGGACGCCTTTTGCTGGGCGCCGCCGGGCTGGCGGCGCTGCTGCTGGTACTGCTGGTGCCCTGGCGTGGCAGTGTGGAGATTCCCGCGGTGCTGGAGGCTACGCGAGCGTCGGCGCTCCACGCGCCGCTGGCGGCCATGCTGAAGCGGATCGTGGTAAGCGACGGACAGAGTGTGGCCGCCGGCGAATTGCTGCTCGAACTGGAGTCCCCTGATCTTGCCGCGCGGCAGAGCATTACCCGTCGGGAAATTGAAATCACCCAGCTGCAATTGCGGCGCCAGGCTGGCCGAAGCGAGACAGCTGCCGATATAGGTGTTCTGGAGCAGCGCCTGGCCGAAGCGGTGGCCGAGTACCGCGGCTTGGCTGCGCAACGCGAGCGTCTAGAAATCCGCGCGCCTCATGCCGGAGTAGTACGGGACCTGCTGCCCGAACTGGTTCCCGGCCTCTGGTTGTCGCCGCGCCAGGTACTGGCGCGAGTCGTGGGGCCGGGTGTACGCCTGCGCGGCTACGTCGCTGAGCAGGCGGTGTGGCGGATTGAACCCGGAGCGGCGGGCCGCTTCGTTGCTGACGATCCATCGCGTCCGGCGCTCCCGGTGCGCATGGAGTCGGTGGATGCTACCGGCACTTCGCACCTCGACCTGGAAGCCCTGGCTTCCGATCGTCAGGGACCCATTGCCGTGCAGCGCGACGGCGAGGGGCGTGCACAGCCGGTTCAGGGACAATACGCTGTGCGGCTGAGTGCGGACCAGGCAGTCGAGCTGACGCAGCCGGTGCGTGGAGAGGTGGTGCTGGACGCCAACGGCGAGTCGCCGCTCAGCGCCATCTGGCGAAGGTTGGCGGCCCTGGGAGTGCGTGAAAGTGGCTTCTGACTTCTGCCTGCCGGCCTGCGCCCGACTGCCGTTGCGTTTCTCGATTCAGGGGCTGGAGGCCGCCGTGGCTGCGTTGCCGGCCAGCGCCTGGGTCACTCATTTCAACACTGCGTACCATACCGGAGGCTGGAGCGGCATCAGCCTGCTGGCCCCGGAGGATTCGAACCACGCGCTGTCGGCGGGGCAGGGCAGTGGCACGCAGCCGCCCTGCGCGACACGCTGGTACGGCCCGCCCTGGCAGGAGCTGTTGCGGCGCATCGAGATGCCCGTGCGTTGCGCCCGCCTGCTGCGCCTGGAAGCGGGTAGCAGCATCCGTGAACACTGCGACCCGGACCTGGGCGACCCCGAAGGGGATGTGCGCTTGCACCTTCCCATTTTCAGTGGACCAGGAGTCGAGTTCCTGCTCGAGGGGCAGGTGGTGCCGATGGCGCCGGGAGAATGCTGGTTCCTCGACCTGGCACGGCCGCATCGGGTCGAGAATGTCGGCGAACAGGCGCGGGTGCATCTGGTGGTCGACGCCCGGCGTAATGACTGGCTGCGCCGGCAGATCACCCGCGGATTACAGGATACTCCCGTGTGCCGGCCGGCATGTTCGACCCTGGCGTTCGCCGAATTTCGCCGTCAGGTGGAGCGCCGCGCGGACCTTGCCGCGGCGCTGCGGGACCTTCAGGACCCCCGAGACTTCTGCGAGCGCGCAGTGGCCCTCGGAGCCGGGCTCGGGCTGCGCTTTCAGGATGACGATGTCCGTGCGGCTATGCGCCAAGGACGTCAGGCCTGGCTGGATCAACGGAGTTACTGATGGACGGGTGCGATGACTGGAAAGGCTGGCTGCCGATTCGGGTGTTCGCTGCGGGAGACGACTGGCGGGTCGACTGGTGCTGGTTCGGCTCCACGCCGTTAATCGAGCCATTCTTCAGTGACAGTGTGCGCCGGGCACTGCGGTTGCCGTTCAACCAGGCGATGCGTCGGGAAAGCTCGCTGGACGCCATGCGTCAATGGCGCGAAACAAGTCCCGGTGTGGCGCCGAGCCTGTTCATCCATCATGCCTCGAGATGCGGCTCGACCCTGCTGGCGCAACTGCTTGCCAGCGACGAGAAGAACATCGTGGTCTCCGAGGCTCCGGCGTTGGACACGCTGCTGCGCGCCGGGCTGCAGGCTCCGGAGCTTGCAGCCGAAGCGAGCGAGGGCGTACGTGGGTTGCTCAGCGCCTATGGTCAGCGGCGCCTCGGCACGGAGCAGGCCCTGGTGGTGAAGCTCGATGCCTGGAGTGTTTTCCAGGCATCGAGTCTGCGCCAGCTGTACCCCATGACGCCGAGCCTGTTCGTTTATCGCGATCCGTTGGAAATCGTCGTCTCGCACCTGCGCCAGCCCGGCATGCACATGGTGCCGGGACTTCTGGGTGCGACCTCTCTGGACTCTTCCGGGGCACTGACTGGAGTCGACAGAATGGCCCGGCACATTGGGCAGATTCTGCACGGCGGCCTGCGGCTCTGCCGTGAGTGGGGGGCCGTGCCGGTGAGCTACAGCGAACTGCCGGGTGCGGCCTGGCACCGGCTGGCGGCTCTGTTGCGCGTTGAGGCGGGGGACAGGGAGCGCCTGCAGGCGGTGGCAGCCTCGGACGCCAAGCAGCCCGGCATGGCCTTCAGCCCGGACGGCGAGCGCAAGCGTGCGGCTGCAGATGAGGCGGTGCGAGCGGCGGTGGAACGCTGGGCGAGGGCGCCCTATGTGGCCCTTGAGGCCCTGCGCCTGCGGGAGGCGTAAGGGTGTTGTCGTAGGGGAAATAGTCAGGCTGATCGAATTCAGACAATAGTTTGCGAAAAGACTGGTTAGTTGTGTTGGAATCAGGTGGCAACTTGCCTTCAGCATCAGGTAGTCTTGCAGCTAATTGCGTGCGCGATTCAATAACAAAAGGGTGTAGGTGGCTTCCCGGGCTGCCGTATGAAAGGACTCAAAGCACCATGACTTCACTCGCGTTGAGGTTCCATCCCGCCGTGGACGCTGACTTGGCGTTCCTGCGCGCCCTCTATGCGAGCACCCGCTCCGCTGAGTTGGCCCAGGTAGCCTGGGAGCCTGCCACCATCGATGCCTTTCTCACCCAGCAGTTCGACGCCCAGCACCACTACTACCAGGCGCATTTCCCCGACGCCGAGTACCTGGTGATCCAGGCGGACGCCCAGTCCGTCGGCCGCGTCTACCTCCACTGGGGCGCCACCCACCTGCAGATCATCGACCTTGCCCTGCTGCCCAGCCATTGCGGCCAGGGAATCGGTACCCGTGTGCTCGGGCAGTTGCTCGAACGCGCCGATGCACAGGGCCTGAGCGTCGGCTTGCACGTAGAGAACTACAACCCGGCCCTGCGCCTGTATACCCGCCTGGGGTTCGTCGTGGCCGGCGAAAACGGCGTCTATCTCAAGCTGCGCCGGTTGCCCCGCGCCGTACCGCAGGCCATCGCGCCTGCCGACGTCCTGTCGTGAAGGAAAACTCCATGTATCCGATGCCCACCCAGCATGGCCTGCAGCAGGCGCAAGGTTCGCGCTTCCAGTTGTGGATTGCCCCGGATCAGGCCCTGGACGTCGAACTGCTCGAGGTGCTCGTCGGTAATCCGATGAGCTCCGAGTACGAGAGCTTCAGCGCCGCTTTTGCCCTGCCCGAGCAGTGGGACCTGCCCCAGGCGCTGTACCGCCTGTCCCCACCCGGCGAGGAGGGCTGGCTGCTGCTGTTGACCCCGGTGCAGCCTGCTGCCGATCGCCGCGCGGTGCTCCAGGCGGTCTTCCATACCCGCAAGGCGGAGTAGCGACCCATTCCGGCGGCTGTGAGCCTGGCCGTCATTTCCAGCGATTGGTACCAAGGAGAGGCAATACGTGGACCCCTTTATCGGTGAGATCAAGATGTTCGGTGGCAATTTCGCACCGCGTGGCTACGCATTCTGCCAGGGGCAGCTCATGTCGATCGCGCAGAACTCAGCATTGTTCTCGCTGCTGGGCACGACGTACGGCGGCGATGGTCAGGTCACGTTCGGCCTGCCCGACATGCGCGGCCGCAGCCCCGTCGGCCAGGGGCTAGCCCCCGGTCTCGGGCCGATCAACCTGGGCCAGGTCGGTGGTGTCGAGAACACCACGCTGAATACCAACCAGATGCCGCAGCATACGCACACCGTGACATTCGGTTCGCCGCTGACCGCCACTGGCCAGGCCGCGATCCCGGCTGCGTCGGTCAGCACGGCGACCCAGGCAGCTCCGGGCGCGACCACCGTACTCGGGCCGATCGCCGCAGGCGGCCGCCCGGGCACGCTGTACTCCACCACGGCGGCGGATACTACCCTGCAGCCCTTCACCATCACCTGCAGCGGTAACGTACCGAACGGGACTGCCAGCATTGCTGGCGGTAGCCAGCCTTTCTCTGTGCGCAACCCCTACCTGGGCATCAATTTCATCATTGCGTTGGAAGGCGTCTTCCCGTCGCGCAACTGATCGCTCGTTTTCGACCGTTAAAGCAGTAAACAGTGGAGCGGGGCGCACCCGCTCCCGACCAAGAGCAGTGGAGGTGGGTCATGTGGTGGAACAAGGCGAAGCGTGCAGTACCGGTCAAGGCACCGGTGAAGCCGGCCCTGGCAATGGCGCTGGAACCGCGCATGCTGTTCGACGGTGCCGTGGCCGCCACCATGGCCGAGGCCGCTGATGCCAAACCGACCGCCGACACCGCCGCGAAGGACGCCCAGGCCCACCCGGCGCAGGACAACAGTGCCCACGACGCGAGCAAGGATAACCTCTCCGCCGTACCTGCCGGCACCTCGGACCACCGCCAGGAAGTGGTGTTCGTCGACGCCAGTGTGAAGGGCTACCAGCAGTTGGTGGCCGGCCTCAAGCCGGGTACCGAAGTGGTGGTGCTCGACGCGAACAAGGACGGCCTGCAGCAGATTGCCGATTACCTACAGGGGCGTTCCGGCATCGATTCGATCCATATTCTCAGTCACGGCGATGTAGGCAAGGTGCAGCTGGGCAATATCTGGCTGGACGGTTCGAGCATCGCCCTGCGCAGTGACCTGCTCACCAGCATCGGCCAGGCGCTGGACAAGAATGGCGACATCCTCCTGTATGGCTGCCAGGTGGGCGCCGACGGTGCGGGCCATTCCTTCGTCGATCAACTGGCCGATGCCACCGGCGCCGACGTCGCCGCCTCAAACGACATGACCGGCGCCACCGCGCTGGGCGGCAACTGGGTGCTGGAAGTCAGCCACGGCGCCGTCGAGGCGGCGGCGCTCGACGTGGGCGACTTCCGCGGCCTGCTGGTGAGCTTCAATGACGACTTCAGCACCGACACCGGGCAAACCGCTTCCTTTACCCGAGTACTGGGCGGCGTCAGCTACACCTATACCTTCACCAGTGCGGGGGACGGCGGCGACGCAGCCTGGGAAAACCTCTATGGGGAGGGCAACAGCGCGTCGATCAACCTGCTGTCCGCCAGCCCAAACACCGGAACCACCGAGGTGTTTACCATTGCTCGCACCGATGGTGCCGATTTCACCTTCACCAGCATCTACCTGAATAACGGCGCCGGCGAGACCGTCACTGTCGCGGGGTATCGCGATGGTGTACTCGTCGGGACGGCGCAGACCGTCTTGATGGGGCAGCAGAGGACTCTGAGCTTCGGTGGCATCCGCGTCGACGAAGTGCGTATCAGTGGCAGCGATTTCTTCAACACCAACATCGACAGTTTTGCCGGCGACCCTGTTCCGCCGAGCACTGCCCCGACGGTGACCGCCACCGCCAGCAACCCCAGCTTCACCGAGAACGGCGCCGCCGTGGACCTGTTCAGTGGCGTGGTCGCCGCGAGCAACGATGCCGGCGAGACCTTCACCGGAATGACGCTGCGGGTGACCAACGTCAGCAATGGTGCCAGCGAGTTCCTGAACATCGGTGGCGTCGACATCGCGTTGAGCAACGGCAGCAGCGGTACAATTGCCGGCATCGGCAGCTATAGCGTGAGCCTTTCCGGTGGTACGGCACTGATCACCCTGAGCAGCCTGTCGCGCGATAACACGCAGATGGCGCAGCTGATCGACGGCATCACCTACCGCAACAGCAGCGATAACCCGGGCAGCGCCACCCGTGCCGTCACCGTCGTGACGGTGACGGACAGCGGGCCGAACAACAACAGCGCAACGCCGAACCTCACCTCGAGCGTTGCCGTCAGCCCGGTGAATGATGCCCCGACGCTGAATCCCGCCAACAATTCGGTGAGTTACACCGAGGGTGGCAGCTCTGCTGTGCTGGTGGGCAGCCTGGTGCTGGCCGATGCCGACAGCACGACCTTCCAGGGAGCCACGGTCATCATCAGCGATTTCCGCTCGGGTGACGTGCTGTCGGTGAGCGTTTCCGGTGGCTTCTCGGCGACCTACAACGGCACGACCGGCGTGATGCAGATCAGCGGCAGCGGCTCGCTGGCTTCGTTGCAGGCCGTGCTGCGTTCGGTGAGCTATTCGTCTTCTTCGGACGACCCCACCTTCGGCGGTACCGACATTACTCGCCAGGTCAACTTCACCGTGACCGACGCCGAGGGCGGCACTTCCAACCTGGCCACTGCGCAGCTCACGGTGACCGCCGTTAACGACGCTCCGACATTGTCCGGTGGTCCCTACGCGTGGGCCGGCACCAGCGAAGACGCCACGTCGAGCGCGGTCAGCGTGTCCTCGCTGTTGTCCGGCGTGAGCTACGCCGATGGCGATGGCCCGAACAGCGGCATTGCCATCATCGCCAGCACTGGCAGTGGCGACTGGCAATACTCCACCGATGGGGTGACCTGGACCCAGGTGGGCAGCGTCAGCGGCACCAGCGCCCTGATGCTGTCGGCCACCACCCAGTTGCGCTACGTGCCCAACGGGCAGAATGGCGAGACGGCGGCGCTGTCGTTCCGTGCCTGGGACGGGACTGTCGGCATCGCTTCCACTAACGGTGTGCGCAGCACGAGCGACACCAGCACCAATGGCGGCAGTACCGCGTTCTCCAGCGGCACGGCTCAGGCGATGCTTATCGTCAGCAGCGAAAACGATGCGCCGGTGTTGACGCCGACGGCGCCCACGCTCACTGGGCTGACCGATTCCGACATCGACAACGTCGGCCAGGCTGTCTCCAGCTTCCTCGGCAGTGTCAGCGACGTCGACAACGGGGCACTGACGGGCATTGCCATCACCGGCCTGAACGCCGGTAACGGCACCTGGCAATACAGCGTGAATGGCGGTGCCAGCTGGCAGAACGTCGGAGTGGTCTCCCTCAATTCGGCGCTGCTGCTGCGCAGCATCGACCGCGTGCGCTTCGTGCCGGACGGCATCAATGGCACCAGCGCAAGCATCACCTACAGAGCCTGGGACCAGACTGACATCACAGCCGGCCTGCAAGGCACCAAGGCCAATGCAACCGGCGCAGGTGGCGGCTCGCCGTACTCCATTGGCAGCGACACGGCATCCATCACCGTTACAGCGATCAACGATGCGCCGCTGATCACCGCCAGCGGCGGCAGCGCCGCGTTCGTCGAAGGCGCTGACGTCGCTTCGACTCCGGTGGTGATCGACAGCGGCCTCACGGTGACCGACGCCGACTCGCCTTTGCTGCAGGGCGCCAGGGTGCAGATCGCCGGCAATTTCCAGATGGGTGAGGATGCGCTCGGTTTCACCAGCAATCCGGCTACCATGGGCGACATTGTCGGCGTCTATGACAGCGCCACCGGCACCATGATCCTGAGTTCCGCCGCCGGCGCCACCGCCGCGCAATGGCAGGCGGCGTTGCGCTCGGTGACCTACAGCAACAGCTCGGACACCCCGAACACCTCCACCCGCAGCATCAGCTTCAGCGTGAGTGACGGCTCGCTCGACAGTGCCTCAGCCACGCGCACGGTGACCGTGACGGCTGCCAACGACTCTCCGCAGCTCAGCCTGCCCACGGTGATCAACCTCATTGAAGATAGCTCCGGCAGTATCACCGGCATCAGCGTTTCCGACGTCGATGCGGGCACCGGCAACGTCCAGGTCACCTTCACTCTGCCTGCCGGCTACGGCACCCTGAACGCGGCGGTCAGCGGCACCGTCGCCGTCGGCACGGCGATGTACAGCGTGATCCTTACCGGGCGGGTCGCGGACATCAACGCCTACCTTGCCGGCAACAACCTGACCTACATGCCGTCGCCGAATTACTTCGGCGACGTCAGCCTCGACGTCCGCGTGAGTGACCTGGGCAACAGCGGGGGCCCGGCGCAGACCAGCAGCGGCAGCCTGACGCTGCACGTCGAAGGGGTGAACGATGTCCCGAACCTCCCCGTGGTGCCGTCGTCCCCGGTGAACGCCAACGAGGACGTGCCCCTGGTGCTGACCGGTATCAGTTTCAGCGATATCGACGCCGGCTCCGGGCAGGTCGAGGCAAGTTTCAGCGTACTACCCGACAAAGGCACCTTCAGCGCGTTGGCGGCAGGCGGCGTGACGCTGACGGGGTCGGGCAGCAACCACCTGGTGCTCAGCGGCACCCTGGCCGATATCAACGCTTTCATCGCCAGCGGCGCGGTGAGCTACCTTTCGGCGGCCAATGCATCGGGCACTGTTACCGTGACGGTCAGGCTCGATGACCTTGGCAATACCGGTATGGGCGGCAACCTGTATGCGTCGAGCACCTTCAACCTGGCCATCAGCCCGGTGAACGACGCCCCGGTGAACAGCGTACCGGGAAGCCAGTCGGTGCTTGGTGGCCAGACGCTGTTCTTCGGTGTCGGCAGCGGCAACCCGATTTCCATTTCGGACGTGGATGTGGGCACTGGAACCATGCGGGTGACACTCACCGCCGTCAACGGGACGATCACCCTGGGCAGCGTCACCGGCCTGGCGTTCAGCGTCGGCAGTGGTTCCGCTGACAGCACCGTCACCTTCGATGGAAGTCTCGCCGATATCAACCATGCTCTGGCCGGCATGAGCTTCAGCCCCACGGCCGGCTACAACGGCCCGGCCTCGCTGCAGATCGTCAGTAATGACCTGGGGCAGTCCGGAAGCGGCGGCAGCCAGACCGACAGTGACTTCATCCTGATCACGGTGGAGCAGCCCAACCCGCGTATCGTCAGTGTCAGCGCCGGCAATCCGGATGGCACCTACAAAGTGGGCGACCTGATTGTGGTACAGGTCCAGTTCGACCGCTCGGTGTTCGTCAACACCAGTGGCGGCGTCCCCAGCCTGTTGCTGGAAACCGGCCTGGTCGATCGCGAGGCGGTCTATATCAGCGGCTCGGGCAGCAACATCCTGACGTTCCAGTACATCGTGCAGGCCGGAGACCGCAGCGCCGATCTCGACGCCCAGAGCACCACGGCATTGCGACTCAATGGCGCGGTCCTGGCCAACGCCAACAACGACCTGGCGATCCTGACGTTGCCCACCATCGGCGGCGCAGACTCCCTCGGCGGTCGCAGCGATATCGTGATCGATGGCGTGGCGCCCACGGTCACCAGCGTCGGCGTGCCGGCCAACGGTACCTACGTGGCGGGGCAGAACCTCGACTTCACGGTGAACTTCAACGAGAACGTCATCGTCGACAGCAGTGGCGGTACACCGCGCATCGCCGTGACCCTGGACAGCGGCGGCACCGTCTTTGCGCAGTACGTCAGTGGCAGCGGCGGCAGCGCACTGGTGTTCCGCCTGGTGGTGGCCACTGGTCAACTGGATACCAACGGCATCAGCCTTGGCTCATCCATCCAGGCCAACGGCGGTGTGTTGCGCGACGCTGCCGGCAACAACATCATCACCGGCCTGAACGGTGTGGCGAGCACCTCCGGCGTGCTGGTCGATGCCGTGGTGCCCACGGTCAGCAGCGTCAGTGTGCCGGTCGGCGTTCCCTACAATGCCGGCGATACCCTGACCTTCGTGGTCAACACCAGCGAGGCGGTCGTGGTCAACGGTGCCCCGCGGCTGGCCCTGGATATCGGCGGCCATACGGTATTCGCCGATCTGGTCGCAGGCTCCGGCACTTCGACCCTGGTGTTCCAGTACACCGTCCAGGCGGGAGACAACGACGCCGACGGCATCAGCGTGGGCGCACTGTCGGCCAACGGCGCCACCCTGCGCGATGTCGCCGGCAACGACATGAACCTGACGCTCAATAATGTGGGCGGCACCAATGGCGTTATCGTCGATACCGTTGCACCCACCCCGAGCGCCATCGTCACCCTCGATCCGTCGCCGACCAATGCCGGCAGCGTGCGTTACACCGTGACCTTCAGCGAGAACGTCAGTGGCGTCGACCTGGGTGATTTCACCCTGGTCGGCAGCGGTACTGCCGCCGGCAGCCTGAGCGGTCTGCAGCAGATCGACGCGCGCACTTACCAGATCACCGTCAGCGGCATCTCGGGGACCGGCACCCTGGGCCTGAACCTCAATGGCAGCGCCACCGGCATTGTCGATGCGGCGGGCAACCCGTTGAGCGGCGGCCTGGCTGGCGCGGTATACAGCGTCGACCGCGATGCGCCGACCATCACCGCGGTCAGCGTGCCGCCGGGCGCGCTGCACAAGGCCGGCGACACCCTCGAGTTCGTGGTTCAGACCAGCGAAGCGGTGCTGGTGGACGGCTCGCCGAAGCTGGCCATCGACATGGGCGGGCGCACGGTATTCGCCGACTACGTCAGCGGTTCCGGCAGCAACAGCCTGGTGTTCCGTTACACCGTCCAGGCTGGCGACAACGACGCGGATGGCATCCAGGTCAGCGGGCTTTCCGCGAATGGCGGCTCCCTGCGCGATGCCACCGGCAATGCGCTGAATCCATCCTTGAACGGCGTCGGCGACAGCCACGGTGTGCTGGTGGATACCCGCGCGCCCACGGCCACCGGGGTCGTGCGCCTGGACCCGTCACCCACCGGCGCGAGCACGGTGAATTTCCTGGTGACTTTCGATGAGGACGTCAACGGCGTCGATGCCGGCGACTTCTCCCTGGTCACCAGCAACTCGGCCAGCGGCAGTATCGTCTCGGTCGTGCAACTGGACGCACGCATCTACCGCGTGACCGTCGGCAGCGTGAGCGGGCAGGGCAGCCTGGGCCTGACGGTCAACGCTGGCGGCATCAATGATGCCGCCGGCAATGCCCTGGGTAATTCCCTGCGCGGCGACAGTTACGTGATCGGCTCGCTGTCCGATGGCGATCCGCAGTTCCGCATCACCACGCCGAGCGTACCGACAACGCCGTCGACGACGCCGTTGCAGCCCAACGTGCCAGTGCTGGTCACGCCGCAGGGCACTTCGCCGGTGCTGCCGTCCTCGCTGTTCCAGAGCGAAGGTCCCGGTGGCCTGCCGCCGCTGGGCAATATCTTCGTGCAGGACGGTGGGCTGTCGCAGAGCTTCATCGCCCAGGCCTTTGGCAGTTCATCGTTCGGCGATGGCAGCGGCAGCGGTTTCCTCGGCTTTGGCGGCGGCGATGCCGGGGTATTCGGCAGCAGCACGCTGGCGGGCATCTTCGATCGCAACGGCGTCGACGAGAACACGCCGCTCAAGGCCTTCGACCGCCGCAGCGGTCATATCGACCAGGGCATCCGCGGCATCTTCGGCGCGCCGAGCCTGACGCAGCAATTGCAACAGATCCATGACTCCGAACAACAACCGGTGCGTGAGCTGGCCTGGGCGCTGGGGCAGGTTGCCCAGGGTCGCGACGCATCCTGATCAGCACATCAAAAAGCACAATAAGCACAAGAACGAAGCCGTAACCAGGGGGACGGCCAGGGATGAAAAAACACACGACTTTGCTAGGGATCAGCTTGTTGGCACTTGCCGTGTCCGGCTGCGCCGTTACCACGCAACCTATCGATCGCAGCGTCAGTGAGCAGCGTGCACGTGACGACCTGCAGGCGATGTTCAAGGACCAGGAGCCGCTCAGCGGCCCGCTGACCCTGCACGAGGCCATGGCCCGCGCGGTCAAGTACAACCTCGAGTCGCGCCTGAAGGTAATGGAGGAGGCGCTGTCGCGCCGGCAACTCGACCTCGCTACCTTCGACATGCTGCCGCGCATGGCGCTCGAAGCGGGCTACGCCGGGCGCAACAACCAGAGCGCCTCCAGCAGCCAGAGCGTGCTGACCAACACCCAGTCGCTGGAACCTTCCACCTCGCAGGACCGTGACCGCGATGTCGCCGATCTGACCATGGTGTGGAACGTGCTGGACTTCGGCGTCAGCTACGTCAGCGCCAAGCAGCAGGCCGACCAGCGCCTGATCGTCCAGGAACGTCGGCGCAAGGTGGTGCAGACGATCATCCAGGACGTGCGCTCGGCCTATTGGCGCGCCGTCGCCGCACAACGCCTGCTGGATCGCATCGACGCGCTGATGGCGCGGGTCGACAGTGCACGCAAGGACAGCCAGCAGATGAGCCAGCAGCGCATCGGCGACCCGGTCCAGGCGCTGGGCTACCAGCGCGCCCTGATCGAGGCCAGCCGCCAGCTGGAAGAACAGCGCCGGGCGCTGTCCCTGGCCAAGACCGAACTGGCCACGCTGATCAACCTGCCGCTGGGCACCGACCTGACCCTGGCAGCGCCGGAAGGTTACGACGTGCCGGAGCTGAAAGTGGGCATCGAGCAACTGGAACAGCAGGCCCTGGCCAGCCGCCCGGAACTGCGCGAACAGGACTACCAGGCCCGCATCAGCGCCGCGGAAACCCGCAAGGCCATGCTGCGCCTGCTGCCGGGCCTGGAATTCTCTGCTGGCGGGCACTACGACTCGAACAGCTTCCTGGTCAACAACCGCTGGGCCGACTACGGCGTGAAGGTCACCTGGAACCTGTTCAACGTCCTTTCCGCCCCGGCAGCCATCGATGTCGCCAAGGCCGGCGAAGACGTCAACGTGGCGCGTCGCCAGGCCATGTCGATGGCCGTTCTGGCGCAGCTCTACGTGGCCAACGCCAACTATAACGAGGCGCGCCGCCAGTTCGTCACCACCCAGGAACTGGCCAGCCTGGACAACCAGATCGTCGGCCAGCTGCGCAACCGCCACCAGGCGCAGGGCATCGGCGAGCTGGACCTGATCCAGGGTGAACTCAACGCCTTGCAGGCCGACCTGCGCCGCGACCTGGCCTACGCCGAACTGCGCAACAGCTACGGCCAGGTATTCGCCTCGGCCGGCGTCGACCCGCTGCCCAGCAATGCCCCGGACACCCGGTTGTCGACCCTGGCCAACGGCCTGGCCGAGAAGGAGCGCCAGCTCGACAGCGGCAACGTGCAGTAAGCCTCCGTCGGTGCGCACCGGAGCGCCAGCTCCATGCGCGCCGGTGATCTTCCACGCACAGAGGTGATGCAGCGATGGGATGCCCGCAGGTATGCAGTGGTGCGGTTCTGCAATGCAGTTTCGGGGTGGCGCCGTCGCCGCTGAACGTGTTGCCGATCAACCGCACGCTGACCAGCGGCATGCCCGCGGCCAACCTGCAGGATCACATCCCCTTGGTGAACATCCTGCCGTTCGGCCTCTGCAGCAGCCCGGCGAACCCCATGGTGGCGGCCGCCACAGCGGCCGCACTGGGAGTGCTCACGCCGATGCCGTGCATTCCGGCAACGGCGTCGCCCTGGATTCCCGGCGGGCCGCCGACCGTGCTGCTGGGCGGGGTGCCGGCGCTGGACGCGAATGGCACGCTGATGTGCAACTGGGCGGGGGTGATCAAGATCAGCATGCCGGGCCAGGTGCAGATGCTGATTCCCTGAGGACTCCGCCTTTCACCGCGCCTAGGCGATGCTTTCATCATCCCGGCTGCCCAGCCACCAGCGCAGCCTCGACACCGGTTTGCCCTGTTCGTCCAGCGGCCTGCCATCCTCGGCGTAGGCGCGCGGCATCTCCGTCGCCGTTCCATTGTCGAAGCGTGCCTCGTGAGCCAACTGTCCGTTGCCGTGGAAACGCCGATACGGTCCTTCCTGCACGCCGTCACGGTAGAAGCACTGCTCGGCCAGCGAACCATCGGGGAAGTAGGTACAGGCTTCGCCATGCATCAGTCCGTCGCGGTACATCACCTTGCGCTGCAGGGCGCCATCGGCAGCGTAGAAGCGCGCCTCGCCGTGCAGGCGCCCGCGCACATGAGGCATGAGCGCACTGACCTTGCCGTTGGGGTGGAACAGGCTGCTGCTGCCGTGCAATTCGCCGCCCTGGTAGGCAAGACTGGCCTGCGCGCGATCACGCTCGGCGATGCGCAGGGGGCCCTCCAGCTCGCCATCCTGCAGGCGTCCTCGCAGGGTGCTGTCGCCACGCTTGAGGTCGAGGGTTCCGCTGTTGGCCATGTCGTTGTCCTCAGTTGACCTTCACCAGGCCGCCCTTGATGGTCAGCATGCCGCCGCCGTCCACCGTCTGCTCGGCGCTGGCCTTGTTGGTGAGGCTGACGCCGGCGTCATTGGTCAGCGTGGTGCCGGCCTTGTTGGTGAGCGCGGTGCCCGCCTGGTTGGTCAGCGATGTACCGGCCTTGCTGGTCACCGAGGTCCCGGCCTGGGCGGCGAGGTCGGCGTCGGTCTTGAGCGTCAGGCTGCCGCCGCTCTGCAGGGTCAGGGTGCCGCTGACCTTGATGGTCAGGTTGCCGTCCACGCTCAGCTCGAAGTTGCCGCTGACCTTGTGGCTGTAGTTGCCGCCAGTGCTGTGGGTCTGGTCGGCGCCTACCGTTACGGTGCGACTGTCCTTCACATCCAGCGTGTCGCTGCCAGTCTGGATGGCGACGCTGCGCTTGCCCTTTTCCAGGGTGATGGTCTCGTCGCCGTCCTTCACGGTGCGCGTGCGGGCGTTCTGCACCGTCAGCGTCTCGTCGTGGCCGATGGTGGCGGTGCTGTCGTTGAGCACGTTGACCTTCATATCCTTCTGCGCCTGCAGGAAGACTTCCTCGGCGTCCTTCTTGTCTTCGAAGCGCAGCTCGTTGAAACCGCCGCCGCCCTTCGAGGAGTTGGTCTTGATGCCGGACTGCGTCTGGTTGTCCGGCAGCGCATAGGGCAGGGCATTGTCGCCGTTGTAGACGCAGCCGGTGACCAGCGGGCGATCCGGGTTGCCGTCGATGAAGGTGACAATCACTTCCTGGCCGATGCGCGGGATGAACTGCATGCCGAAACCCTTGCCGCTCCACGGCAGTACCACTCGCACCCAGCAGGACGAGGTCTCGTCGTTCTTGCCCTGCTGGTCCCAGGGGAACTGGATCTTGATGCGGCCGTACTGGTCGGTCCAGATTTCCTCGCCGGCCTTGCCGACCACCTTGGCGGTCTGGGTGTGCATGCGTGGCTTGGACGTGGTGCGGGGAGGGCGGTAGGCGGTGGCCTTGGGGATGGCTTCGAAACGGTTGCGGTAGTGCTCATGGTCCGCCTCGTGGGTCACCGAGGTCAGTACCCAGTCGATGTTCAGTGCGGCATCGTCATGCCCGGTCAGGCTGAACCAGTGCCCCGGCACCAGCCAGCGGCAGTCGCTCTCGCCAATCAGGCGCTGTTCCTGGCTGCGCAGGCCGTCCACGCGCTGCTTGGTCAGCGCATCGCCACGGGCCTTGGCGGTGTAGCCACCGGGGTGTTCGTATTGCGCGCGCGGCCCGGCGTCGGCCTGGGCCTGGGAATACAGCGAGGTGCTGGGCGTGGTGAATTCGTAGTCGGTGGCGCTGTAGGTCCCGGCCACCGCCTGCAGACAGTACTGCGCCGAGCGGATGCCGTGCAGTTCGCGCACGCCAAGCTCCTGGCCCAGGTACGGCACCTTCGGCCCGTTGGGGATGGGCGGGAAGGCGTCATTGCTGTCGGCGAGCACCAGGGTGTGCGTGCCCTCTTCATGGGTGAAGAACCAGAAGATGCCTTCCTCTTCCAGCAGCCGCGAGACGAAGGCGAAATCGCTCTCGCCGTACTGCACGCAATACTCGCGCGGCTCGTAGCTGCCGCTCAGCGACAGCTTGAAGTCGGTGAAGCCGTGGGCCTTGAAGATCGTGGTAACGATGTCGCTGGTGGCGAGGTTCTGGAAAACGCGGTTGTTGCTGGCCAGGGTCAGCCACCACAGCCAGGGACGCAGAATGAGCTGGTAGCGCTCGGCGCTGGCGTCGGCGGGGAGCTGGTGGATTTCGGCGACCAGCGCATCGAGGGGGCGTTGCTGGCTGTCATTGTTAAGGGTGGTGGTGACGTGGCTGGCAACGGCGTTAGCCAGGGTGAGCGGACTGCTGGCAAAGCCCAGAACTTGCAGATTGGCGAGATCGTTCAGCGCCTCCCGACCAGCAATGGTCTGCGGATAGAGTTCCGTGAGCGCCGACGCCGTCAAGGAAAGGCTGGACGTGGTATCGGTGGGCCGGGTCATGGATTGTCTCGGGCAGTTATTGGTGGCGATTGCATCTTTCAGAGAGGCTCGTTAACTCAGTCGAAATTACCGTTGTGGGTGAACACGACGGGATAGTGGTCACTGCGCATGGCCTTTCCTTTGCTCATTCGGGTGGGCCTGATTAGACCTCCTGGTGCCGACAGGGAGGCGTCGCAAGTGGCCGACCAGGCTCCAAGGTCATCGACATAGGCAAAATCGAGGAGGCGAAAGGTTGTGGTGTATCCGGTCACTTTTCCTGTGAGGACCAAAGTTTTAGGTACAGTTCTCTTCATCGAAACCCTTGGTTGTTTCTTCTGCTGCTCGGCACTCTTGAGCAATCTGCGGCTTTTTGCATCCGGTACGAATACTTCCTTGATACTTGCATGGGTGTAGCCGCTGCCCGTTGGCAGCAGTTTGTACAGAGAGGGACCTGCCACCTGGAACACTCTCGCATAGGGATTGTTCTTGTCACTCAGGGTCTTTCTGCTGGAGATTTCCTTGCTCTCGTACTTTCCGTCTGTATTCAGGTCGCCGCCGAAATAACAGAGCTTCGAGATGCCGAGCGAACTCAGGTTGAGTTGGATGTACTGCACTGTATCGATAATGTTGGCCATTGCTCGATACGAAGAGTTTGCATGATAAAAGGCAAATCCCAAGTGGGTTTCATTGTGCTTTATTATCACGGCGCCACGCTGTTCGGTTGGGGAGAGGACATAGCTGTCAATCAGGGAGAATTTCTTGGATATTTTATTTTTCAGAAAAACCATGGTCCCCAATGTCGTATTTTTCTTCGCCCCGCCCTCCTGCGATGCAGCTCCGATAATCGTGTACTCGGAGGAGAGGTCGTCAATTAGCGTTTGGTTGATATCTCCGGTTTTTCCGGTCTCCATCAAGGCAATAATGTCAATTTCTTCTTGTGTCAGATAATGTCTGAGAAAATCAAGTTTATCGGTGTATGCCTGTGATCGGAAATATTTCTGGTTGTCGAAGTGCTGTGCGTTCCAGATCATTATCTTCAGAGGCATACTGACTCCATTGGCGTGATGTGTGCGATTGTTTCAGTGTTCTTGAAGTGCAGTCGCTACTCCATTTCCGGAGTAGGTTGATTGTCCGTAAGTGCCCTTGCTATACATAAGAAGAATCCTGAATGATATATCGGTTGTTTAGCGTTGATTGGCTTGCCTGGAAGATGCCCCTTGTTTGCCCCTGGGTGACGACCAGATGCTTTTCTCCGAATACCTCGGCAATTACTTGGTCATTCTGCGTTACTAAAGGTTGCGTACTGCCCTCGATGGCATCGTAGTTGTTCCCTGTGGTGGTGCAGAGTGTTGGATCGTAAAGTCGATTTTCGTCGCCCCAGTCCCTGAACCTGAGTTGCTGGCTGTCATTGTGGAGGGTGGTGGTGACGTGGGTGATAACGGCGTTAGCAAGGGGGAGCGGACTGCTGGCAAAGTCCAGAACTTGCAGATTGGCGAGATCGTTCAGCGCCTCCCGACCGGCAATAACCTGCGGATAGAAATCCGCCAGCGTCGATGCTGTACGGGAAAGGCTGTTAGTGCTGTTGGCGGGGCGGGGCATGCGCGGCACTCGCTGGTCGTTCGGTCTGAAGGGAGCGCCTGGGTCCATGGGAGTGGGCTCCATAGGGAACTAACAGGGCTGGCGAAGGGGGCGTCGCCATCAGCGGACCAGAGGGTTGTGCGGTATGGGGCCGTAGATGTTTCCCCGCCCAGCGAGCCCTGGCCGGGCCCATTGCTCGTCCCATTCGATGAAATGGCCGTTGACGGCGTTATCGGTCACGTTGACGGCCTGGGTGACGGTGATCGTATGGCTGTTGCCCCAAAGCAGGTCGCTAATCTTCAGGGCGGTGAGCCTGGGCAACCCCCAGCCGAGCAGCAATCCCCAGGGGCTCGCTGGGTCGTAGTTTTCCAGGTCGCGCAGCCGGGCCCGCTGTCGCACGGTCAGGAGGGAAGCCGCTGCCATGCCAGCGGGAGTCGCATATACAGCGTTGTAGCAGGGATCGTAAATCTGCCCTGCGTATTGCACGACCTTGTGGTTGGCCCAGTAATAGAAGCCGGCGAGCGGCGCTCCGGCCGGGCTGGTGATATTGGGCTGGGGACCGGGAAGTGCGTTGGCATGGTCCGAAATGAATCCACTGTTGTTCGTGCCGCGGTAGGTGATGACGCTTGCGCTGCCAATCCCCATGCCGAATCCGTAGGGCGGCGGAGCCTGGATCAAGTAAGCCAGGGCATAGGCGGGAAAACCGCACTCTCCCTGCGTGACCGTTCCGTCCAGCAGGCGTGCGCCGGCGATGTACGAAGCGCCGGCGACGCCGGGCTCCCAGCGCCAGCCACGGTTGCTGAGAAACTGATGAAAGCGGTTGTTGATCTGAACCATGTGGTTAGCGGGCGTGAGACGTGCCAGCAGGCAGCTCATCACGAACTGCCGGCCCAGCGAGGCAACGGCAGGGGTGCCGTTGAAGTTGGCTGCGGCCAGATTGACGGCGCCATTCAGGACGTTCTGGTAGCTCATTGTCGTGTCGATTTCCTTTTCTCTATGGCTGGCCGACGGTAGATCATTCCAACACCCACTGCGCCAGCTTCCCGGTCACTTCTGCCATCAGCACATTCTCGATATCCCGTGCCCCCGCCGAGCTGCACTTGGCGAGTACTGCCTTGACGATGGCCGGGTCGAAGTCGAACGGCTTGCCGGTGGCCGCCTTGTAGCGCTCGCGGAGTTTCTCCAGCTTGGTGATGACGATGCCTTCCAGCGTCGCTTCCTCCAGGGGCCGGTAGGGCACCACGGTCATGCGCGCGAGGAAGGCGGCGCGGAAGGCTTGCAGCAGTACCTGGCGCAGGCGTTCGTCGAAGACTGGCGTGGCGATCTGTTCGGGCGGGGTGTCCAGCAGTAGTTCGGCGCCAACGTTGCTGGTGGCGAGGATCACGGTGTTCTTGAAGTCCACCACCAGGCCGGTGCCGTCCTCCATCACGCCTTTGTCGAAGACGTTGTAGAAGGCTTCCAGCACATCGGGGTGGGCCTTTTCGATCTCGTCCAGCAGCACCACCGAGTAGGGGCGGCGGCGCACGGCCTCGGTGAGTACGCCGCCAGTGCCGTAGCCGACGTAGCCGGGCGGGGCGCCCTTGAGCTGGCTGACGGTGTGGGCTTCCTGATACTCGGAAAGGTTGATGCTGATGAGGTTGCGCTCGCCACCGTACAACGCGTCGGCCAGGGCGTAGGCGGTTTCGGTCTTGCCCACGCCGGTGGGGCCGAGCAGCAGGAACACGCCCACCGGCTTGGCCGGATCGGTGAGGCCGGCGCGGTAGGCCTGGATGCGTTGGGCGATGGTCCCCAGCGCGGCGTCCTGGCCCATCACCCGTTGCCCCATGCGTTGCCCCAGGGTGCGAATGGCGTGGGCTTCGTCGGCGAGCATCTTGCCCACCGGAATGCCGGTCCAGCCCGCGATCACCGCCGCCACGGTTTTCGAATCGACCTGCTCGGGCACCAGCGGGTCGTCCTCGCGGATCGCCTCGAGCCCGGCCTCCAGGCGCGCCAGTTCGGCGGCCAGGTGGTCGATGCGGCCGTCGAGTTCTTCATCGGGTTTGGCGGCGTCGGCGCTCTCGCTCAGGGTCAGCAGCTCGCGGCGTGATTGCAGCAGTTCGCGCACTGCCTCGCGTTCTTCGCCCCAGCGTTTTTCCAGAGCGCGGATGGCCGACAGATTGCCCACCGACTCCTGCTCCAGGCCGGTGATGCGCGCACTGTGCTCGAGTCCGGTGGCCTGTTCGCGGCGCAGGCGCTGCAGCTCTTCCTCCACGGCCAGTTCACGGTGGCGCAGATTCTCCAGCGCTGGCGGCACGTCGTGCTGGGCCAGGGCGACCCGCGCGCAGGCCGTGTCGAGCACGCTGATGGCCTTGTCCGGCAACTGGCGCCCGGAGATGTAGCGGTGGGAAAGCTTCACCGCGTCCTGGATGGCCACGTCGAGGACCTGCACGCCGTGGTGCAGTTCGAGCTTGGCGGCGACACCGCGCAGCATATCCACGGCGGTGGCTTCGTCGGGCTCTTCCACCTGCACCAGCTGGAAGCGGCGTGCCAGGGCCGGGTCCTTCTCGAAGTACTTCTTGTATTCCAGCCAGGTGGTGGCGGCCAGGGTGCGCAGCTCGCCCCGCGCAAGGGCAGGCTTGAGCAGGTTGGCGGCATCGCTGCCACCCTCCGTGCCACCGGCGCCGATCAGCGTATGGGCTTCGTCGATGAACAGGATGATCGGCTGCTCGCTGCTGCGCACGGCATCGATCACCCCCTTCAGGCGCTGCTCGAATTCGCCCTTGACCCCGGCGCCGGCCTGCAGCAGGCCCAGGTCGAGTACCCGCAACACGACGTCCTGCAGCGGCGGCGGTACCTCGCCGGCCGCGATGCGCAAGGCCAGGCCCTCGACCACGGCGGTCTTGCCGACGCCCGGTGCGCCGACCAGGATCGGGTTGTTCTGCCGGCGGCGCAGGAGGATGTCGACGCACTGGCGGATTTCGCCGTCGCGCCCGACGATGGGGTCGATGCGCCCGGCATGGGCATCGGCAGTGAGGTCCTGGGTGTACTGGTCGAGCAGGTCGTCCTGGGGTTGCGGCCGGCCCGGCCGGGCCTTGGCCGCGGGCTGCGTGCCGGGCGTCTGTTCGCGCGATCCGGCGCTCCAGTCCAGCAGGTTCTCGCGCAACGCCTCGTGGGGAATCCGCAGCAGCGACGAGGCACTGTTGAGCAGCAGCGTGCGGCGCTCTTCCCGGTCGAGCAGGGCCAGCAGCAACAGGCCGGAGCGGACGCTTGGCTGGCCGAGCACGCTGGCTTGCAAAACGGCGTCCTCCAGCAGGCTGACGGTTTGCGAAGAGAGCGCGGGCGTGCGCGTGCTGCCAATGCGGAACAACTCCAGCGCCGTGTTGATCTCGCCGACGAGCTGGTCGCGCTCCAGGCCGAAGCGCGGCAGCAGCAGGGCAAGATCGCCACCGTCGATGTCCAGCAGCTCCAGCAGCAGATGCTCGATCTCCACATAGTGGTGGGTACGCTGCAGGCAGCGTTGTGCGGCGCGCTCCAGGGCGCGGCGGGATTCCGGATTGAGGCGGCCGATCAGGCTGGCAAGGTCCATCAGGTCATCTCCGCGGGGCGCAGGTTCAGGTCGATTGCTTGCAGTGCATCGGTGTCGCGGCGCAGGCCGGTGTTCCAGTTCAGCCTTGGCGCCGTGCCGGCGCGCAGTGCCAGTGGGCCACTGGCGCGCACCAGCAGGCGCAGCCGGCATTGCAGGTCGGGGCCGAAGTACAGCGCACAGAGTTCGAGCAGCAGCGGGTAAGCCTGGCCGTCGGGGAGGAAGCGGCGCGCCGTGGCTTCATCGAACGGTCCGAGTTGCAGGTGAAATCCCGAGTGCTCGTCCCAGACGCGGGTGCCCGCCACGGCATCGCGGCCAAGACCGAGGTTGGCAGCGCCGCGCCCGAGCACGCTGCGGCTGGCCGGTGGAATGGCGCGCCAGGCACCGGCGTAGGCATCGCAACGGGCGGCTACGGCGAACTGCTGGCGCACCATGCTGGCGAACCCGGCAAGTGAGCGACGGTTACCGGCGAAGCGTGCGCCACGGGCAAGGATGGCACTGTCGGGCAATGCGCCGCGTTCCTGCAGGCCGTGGGGCAGCAGCCCGACCAGCGCGCGCAGTGGCCGCTGCAACGGGGCCTGCGCGGGCGCCTGGTGGCCGAGCGCCAGGCGGTGTTTGCGCAGCACGCGGTAAAGCAGGCTGAGCAGGCGATGCTGGAACAGGTCGAGGAACTCGCCAGGGGCGTGATCCTTCAGGCGTGCGCGCTGTTGCAGCCATTCCTGGTAGGCGTAGGGCAGGGCGCCATCGGCGCCGCCCAGGCCGAAGATCGCCGTGCGCAGCTGGGGGCGGCCGTCGATCTCCTCCAGGGCGCTGATCTGGCTGGCTTCGAACACCGGTGTCAGCGGCCCGCGCAGGCGTAGCGCTTCGGCTTGCGGCAGGCTGCCCTGGCCCAGCGGGGTCGCGTCGGGCTGCTCGCGTTCGAGCAGGAGCAGCGCCTGCAGCCACTCGAATGTGTGCGGTTCGGCGCGCAGCCGTTGGCTCAGAGGGCGAGCGTCTGGCCGGCCTGGGGTTGCCATCGGCGGATCTCCTGGTCGGACTGCACGAGCACCGTGCGCACAAAGCGATTGGGGTTGGCGTAAAGGGAAAAGAACTGTGCGAGCACGGCACTGAAGAGCACGGCGCTGGCCCCGACGAATGCCTGGCGGTCCAGGTGCACGCGCACCTCCAGGCCATTGCGCCAGCCGCGCCAGGCGTCCTCGCCGACGCGATCGACCACCCGCGCACAGTCGAGTTGCTGCAAGCCTTCCACCTGGCGGTGGGCAACATTGTCACCGGTGAAATTGTGCAGGCCGAGGATTTCCCGCAGCGCATCGAGCGCCTGCGGACCTTCTACCAGGGACCGGTGATTGAGCGTCAGGTGCGATACCAGTTGCCAGCGCGACGGGCCGTCCAGGCGAGGTTGCAGCTGGCGGCTCGGTGCGCGCAGCAGGCTGATGCGCGCGACCGGGCCGGGGCGCTCGAATACCAGGGCGATACCGGCGGGCAGCCGCTCGGCGAGGCCTCGGTTGGTGCACAGCAGGTCGGCGGTCAGGCTGTATTCGGGGGCGTCCTGCAACGGCTGCAGGGCGGTGTCGACCAGGCTCAGCAGCAGGTCGCTGCCCATCCGGTTCGGCGTCATGCCCTCCACCCGGCGCGCGTGCCAATACAGCCCGAGGTCTCCGGGCTGGTGCTGCCCGCCGTGATAGGCGGCGACCTCGCGCACTCCCCGTGGCGAACTGGCGCGCAGCGAGCGGATGCTGTGGATCTCCACGCTGTTCTCGCGGTGGGCGTCGGCGACCAGGCGGTATTCGCTTTGCGTGCCATCCGGCCGCAGGGGTTCGGAGGTGCGCGGGAACAGGTTGATCGCCGGCACGCAGCCCAGCGCCAGGTCGCTGGCTTGCAGTGGCAGGCGTCCCGGCGCCGCACGCTCGAAGGTGATGTAGAGCTGCAGCCGTTCACCGCTGGCGCGCAGATCGGCCAGTGGCAGGTCGATGAAGGCGAACTTCTCGGGGAAGGCAAAGTACTCGGTCAACAGGCGCAGCCCGGGGTGAACCAGATCGTCCTCCGGCAGCAGCGCCTGCTCCGCGGCGAAGCCGACCAGCCGCGGCAGCCCGAGCAGGCGTTGCGGGAGGCCGTCCGGCGGCCCGGCCAGCAGGGCGCTGGCATGGGCGCCGAGCAGATCGAGCAGGCCGGCATTGGTCACCGCGTTTGCGCACAGGTGCAGGCGCAGGTTGTCGATGGCCAGTGCGGCCCAGCCACCGGGCTCAAGGCAACGCAGTTCCAGGCGCAGCGCCGCACGGGCGCCGGCCACTGCGGTCAGGGCCTGAGCCTCCTCGGCGCCGAGCAAGGTGGCGTCGGTGATTTCCAGCGGCCACAGGGTGACGTCGTCGGTGGTGCGCCAGTGCACGGTCTGGCCACGCAGTTCCTTCGGCAACTCGATGCGTTCCTGCGCCGGCACGCTGACGAACAGGGGAGTACCGCGTGGTAGGTGATAACCGGTGCTGAGGCTTCCTTTGCCGGGGTCCGGCTCGAAGCGCACGATCGCGCAGGAGGGCAGGGGGCGCAGTGCCAGTGGGTAGAGTTGTTCCAGCAGGGCATCGCTGAACTGCGCGTAGTCGTCGTCCAGCCGCCGTTGCAGGCGCGCAGTCAGTAGCGCGAAGCCTTCCAGCAGGCGCTCGACATGCGGGTCCGCGCACTCGCCGGCGCCCAGTTCCAGGCGCCGGGCAACCTTCGGGTAGCGCGCGGCGAAGCCGGCGCCTGCGTGGCGCAGCCAGGTCAGTTCGCGCTGGTAGTAGTCCAGCAGTTCGGCATCAATCGAGTCGCTCATGGCGTACTTCCAATGTCCCGCCGGTGGGTGTCAGATCGAACAGCAAAGGCGCGCGGCGCGGATCCTGACGCAGGTTGCCAAGCAGCCGCACACGCAGCCGCTGGGGTTGTTGCGGGTCGGCCTCGACCACCACGTCGGCCAGCTCCAGGCGCGGCTCGAAGCGCTGGATGGCGCGGCGGATTTCCCGCGTCAGCAGACGCCGGTCGCTGTCGCGCCGGGCCTGCAGCGCCGTCCAGTCGAGTATCCCGTAGTCGAGGATGCCGCAGCCGCCGCGGGCCGGGCTGCGGCTGTTGAGCAACCGCGAGAGCTCGCGCGACACCGAGGCGCACAGCGCTTCGAGGTCGAACGCCTGGTCGTCTTCCTGCGTGGCGAGGCGTTCGAACAGGGGCGGCAGTCCATGGGCGGACATCGCGCGGCGCCGCTATCAGCTGGCGAGCTTGTTGGCAGCCATGTCCCAGGTGGACGCGGCGGTGCCTTCCTTGCTGCCATCATCCTTCTGCGCGGTGAGCTCCCACTTGATCTTGGTGAAGTTCAGCGACAGGGTTTCCACCGGCTTGCCGCCCGCGCCGCCACTGACGCTGACGTTGGAGAGCACGACATTGCTCAGGGTGTAGACGATGAACGGCATGATCTTGCCGTCGCCCTCGGCGGCGTTGCGGCCGATGGTGACGGTCGTGGTGGCGATGGGTTTGCCCGCGCAGCAGTACTCGTTGAGCGTGGGCGTGGAGGTGTCGACGAACTTGGTCAGGGTGAACTCGCCAACGTGGGGCTTGCCGGAGGTGCGCTCCGAGTTGCTGACATCGTTGGTCACCTGCATGGCCACGTTGTGGCTGTAGGACATGACCTCGATCTTGTTTTCGTAGCCGGTCAGCAGGCAATCGCCTTTGATGTCGTCGCCGAAGTCGAGAATGATCGCATCCATGGGGTGGAACTCCGCTGCTTAGGGAAAATGGGGTAGGCGAGGGGCCGGCCAGGCGGCCGGCCCCGTGACTCAGGCAGCCACCGGTGGCGGCAGGTTGGCCACCAGGCGGATCGACGCGGTGAGTTCCTCGAGCTGGAAGTGCGGCCGCAGGAACACGGTGGCGCGATACACGCCGGGCTTGCCGGCCACCTCGGTGACGTCCACGCGGGCTTCGCGCAGCGGGTACTGCGCCTTGATTTCCTGTGGCGCGTTGTCGTTGATCAGCACGTAGTCGGCGATCCAGTTGTTGAGGTAGGTCTGCACGTTGTCGCGGCTCATGAAGCTGCCCACCTTGTCGCGCATGATCACCTTCAGGTAGTGCGCGAAGCGCGAGGCCGCCAGCACGTACGGCAGCATGGCCGAGAGGCGCGCGTTGGCGTTGGCCTCGTTGGTGTTGTAGACCTTGGGCTTGTTGGTGGTCTGGCCGCCGAAGAACACTGCGAGGTCGGTGTTCTTCTTGTGGCACAGGGCGATGAAGCCCAGGTCGTTGAGTTCCTTCTCGCGACGGTCGGTGATCGCAACCTCGGTCGGGCACTTGAGCGACAGGTCGCCGGCGTGGGTGCGGAAGGTATGCGCGGGCAGCCCCTCCACCGCGCCACCGCCTTCGGCCCCGCGTATGGCGGCACACCAGCCGTACTTGGCAAAGGCCTCGGTGATGCGTTGCGCGAGTACCCAGGCGGCATTGCCCCAGAGGTATTTGGAGTGGTCGGTGCCGTCGACTTTCTCGACGAAGTTCATGCCTTCCACCGGCTGGGTATCCGGGCCATACGGCAGGCGCAGGAGGAAGCGCGGCAGCGCCAGGGTGACGTAGCGCGAATCCTCGCTCTCGCGGAACGAGCGCCACTTGATCAGCTCCAGGCTCTCGAACACCTTGCTCAGGTCGCGCGGCACGGCCAGTTCGGTGAAGCTGCCCATGTCGAACAGGCGCGGACTGGCGGCGGCGATGAACGGGGCGTGTGCTGCGGCGGCGACGTTGGAGAGCTTCTCCAGCAGGGCGATATCCTGCGGGTGGCGGCCAAAGTCATAGTCACCCAGCAACAGGCTGAAGGGATGGCCGCCGAAGGTGCCGTATTCCTCTTCGTAGATTTTCTTGAACAGTGTGCTCTGGTCGAATTCGACGGCCTTCTCCAGGTCGTTCTGCAGCTCCTGCTGGCTGACGTTGAGCAGGCGCAGCTTCAGTCGCGTGCCCGTCTCGGTGTTCTGCACCAGTTGGTGCAGGCCGCGCCAGGACGCCTCGAGCTTCTGCAGTTCGGGATGGTGGAGAATTTCGTTGAGCTGCGCGCTGATCAGCTCGTCGATACGGCTGATGCGGTCGTTGATCATCGCCACGGTGTCCTTGCTGACGGTCATGCCTTCGTCGAGGACCTGGGTGGCGAACTCCGCGAGCATGTCGCGGGCGTATTCCTGCTGGCTGTCGTCATGGGCCATGCGGCCCTCGGCGATGATGCGGTCGAGCAGGTCGAGTGTCTGGGTGCTGCCTTCGGCGCCTTGCGCCGCAGCGGAGCTGGTGTTGGCCATTGCGTTGCTCTCCTGGGCGGGGTCAGGCTTGCGGGTCGGCAGGTGCTTCGTCGTCGGCGGCGTCGCTGGCGTCGTTGGCGGCACCGGCGTCGGCGGTCACCGGGTGGGTGGCGCGGATTTCCTGCAGGCCTTCGGTGTTGCTCACCACGTCCTGCAGCAACTGATCGAGTTCGTCGTTGCCGTCGAGCTTGGTGAGCAGGTCGCGCAGGCGCTGGCGGGCTTCGAACAGACGGCGCAGCGGGACGACCTGGTTGACGATGCTGACCGGGTCGAAATCGTCGATGTGCTTGAAGTTGAGCTCTACGTTGAGGCGGCTGCCGTCGTTGCTCAGGGTGTTGTCCACCTGCAGCGCCGCACGGGGGGCGGTGGAGGCGAGCACGGCGTTGAAGTTGTCGCGGTCGACTTCGGTGAAGCGGCGTTCGCCGAGCTTGGGCAGCGGGTTGGCCGGCTTGCCGGAGAGGTCGGCGAGGATGCCGACGACCAGTGGCAATTCCTTCTTCTCGATGGCGTTGCCGATCTCGACGTCGTAGGTGATCTGGACCCGGGGAGGACGTACCCGGTCGAGCTTGTGCTGTGTGCTCTCTGCCATGCTGGCGGACTCCGCTGCAAATGAAACGGGCACGCCGCAGCGGGGTCGCTATCGTCGCGCTCCTTCGCTGAATCGCACACGACAGGCAAGGGGATGAATCGGGCCTGTCCTTGGCGATCCCATCTGGCGCTCGTCAGTCGACGAGCTACCCAAGCACGCTAGATCAGGTTTATAAAAACGCAAACCGGAAAAATTTTTCCGACAGTCATTTCACAAGGATGTTTCATGAAGTCGACGAAAGCCTGCCTGTGTGTTGTGCTGATGGTGGTTCTGGGTGGTTGTTCCTGGCTGGGCCCGAAGGTCGAAGTGGACCGCCTGACCCTGGACGTGGCGAGCAAGGCCAATGGCGATGCGCCGATTGCAGTGGACTTCATCGCGGTAAGCGACGCCGACCTGCTCAAGCTGCTGTCCTCGATGACCGCCAAACAGTGGTTCAGCGATCGCGAACAGTATCGCCGCGACTACCAGCAGCAATTGAGCGTGTGGAGCCTGGAACTGGTGCCCGGGCAGTTCATGGAGGCCAGGGATTTCCCGCTGGCGGGCAAGTCGGCGGCTGGACTTTTGGTCTTTGCTGGCTATAACACTCCCGGCGCCCATCGCATGCGACTGGAGCAGCAGCCGGATATCTGGTTGCGCTTCGACAGCCGGGAGATGCGCCTGCTCCGTGCCGACGCGCACTGAGCCAACGCCTGCGGGCGGACCCGTGACAACCTGGATCGTCGTAGGGGGAGTAGTGTGAAAGTTCTGCCTGACGCGGTGTGCTGGCACGAAGGGATGCAACTGCTTCCCCAGCATTTTCAGCTCCAGGGGTTGCGCGGGGAAGTCCTCGCCGCGCGCCTGGCCCATGCTGCCAACCCCTGGTTCTGGGGCCTGGAACATCTGGAGCTGGACCCCTCGGCATTGAGCGGCGGGGTCGTTCGCCTGCTCGCCCTCGAGGCGATCCTCCCCGACGGCCTGCCGGTCAGCCTGGCGGCCGGCGAAACCCTGGCCTTCGATGTGCAGGCAGCCGTCGCCGAGGCGGCCGATGCCAGCGTCATGCTGTTCCTCGCCGTTACCCCGTTGGGCCGCGCCGGCCAGGTGCTGCCACTGCGCGGACGCCTGCAGTCGGCCAATGCCCTGGCGGTGCCGGACCTGGCCAGTGGCGAGAACCCCGAGTCCATCGTGGTCTGGCGCCCGGCGTTGCGCCTGGTGACCGAGGCGCAGCGGACCGACTCGGTGTGTTTGCCGCTGTTGCGCGTGGGCAAGCAGGCGGGGGGCTTCGTCTGCCAGCCCTACGTGGCGCCGACACCACGGATCGCGCCCAGCTCCGTGCTCGGGCAAGCACTGGTGTCGCTGTGTGCGAGGGCTCGGGAGAAGTGCGTGTTTCTCGCTGGCCGCCTGCGTCAGGCGCAGCAGGCGGAGAACAACGACGACAGCCAGGAGATTCGCCGCCAGTTGGCGGCACTGTGGGCGCGCCTGCCCGAGCTGGAAGCCGCCCTCTACAGCGGCAGCGCGAGCCCGGCGCACCTGCACGGCCTGCTGTGCGGCATGGCGGGCAGCTGGAGTGCGCTCGACCCGCTGGGCGGCGTGCCAGCATTTCCCGCGTTCGACTTCAACGAATTGCTGCGCACCTTTGCGCCGCTGATCGAGTGGCTGGACGTCACCCTGGCGCGGGTGCGCGCGGGCTACCGCAGTCTTCCCTTCGAGCGTCATGGCAATGACTTCATGCTGCTCCTGCCGGACCTGCAAGCGTTCAGCCAGCGCCTGGTCATCGGCTTGCGCATGCCGCCCGGATACGGTGAAGGGCACGCGCAGGAGTGGCTGTCCGGCTGCATCGTCGGTTCTGAAGGCAGCCTGGCGACCCTGGGCCGACAGCGCATGTCCGGCCTGGAGCACCAGCCGATGAGCCGCGCCGAGCAGATCGGTTACAGCGTCGGCGAGGACACCCATCTGTTCGTCGTGCACGCCGACGGGGACTGGTTCGATCCAGCCCAGCGGCTGTGTCTGAGAGCGCCACTGCAGTCGGTCGGCACTGGCCCCTGGCAGGTGGTCCTGTTCATCGTGGACGGCGCCGGCGGCGCCTGAGGCAGGAAGCGAGATGTCCGAAGGGAGTTCGGCGATTTATCCCGCGACGTTCGGCGAGGCCCCCTTGAGCCGTGCCTTCCAGCTCGCCTGGGTGGAGTGGCGGCAGCACTGGGAAGCGCTGCGGGAGTCTTCCGGAGATGAACAGGCGATCAGCGAGAAGGTCGCGGACGAGGCCCAGGTCGTGGTTCGTCGCTTGTGGCGTAGCGCCTTCGCCCAGGTAGGGGACGCCGCGGGCGAGCAGGTCAAGGCGATGGTCTATGCGTTCGTTGCGCTGCTCGACGAGAACCTGCTGTTCGAGCCCTGGGCCGGGCAGCCGCTGTGGCAGGAGCACCCGCTGGAGGCGCGCCTGTACGCCTCGCGCAATGCCGGAGAACGGGTGCCGCAGGCGATCCATCGATTGCTGGATACCCGCGCTCCGGGGACTCGCGACCTGGCCAACGTCTACCTGCAGTGCCTGCTGCTGGGGTTCCATGGGCGCCTGCGGGGGCCGAAGGGCGAGGCGCTGCACGAGAAATGGCGGCAGGCTCTGTTCGCCCATGCCTGGCAGCGTGATGCCGACAACCAGGGCCTGCTGGAAACGCTGGCTCGGCCGACGAGCGCGGCAGCGATCCACCTGCCCCTGCGACGCGCCTTGCCCGACGGTTTTCGGCTGTTGCTGGCAATCGCCGCCGGCTTGCTGCTGCTGGTGCTGATCGGGCACTGGTTGTGGAGCGACGTACAGGGGGCGCTGGCGCCCGTGCTGGACCTCGCCAGCGCCGGCTTCCTGCCGAGGCACAGCGTGTGAGCGGCTGGCTGGTTCTTGCGCTGGTACTGCTCCTGCTGGCGCTGCTCGCAGTTGGACTCTTCCTCTGGTGGCGTAGCAAGGGTGGCGAGGCGGTGCGCGCGTTCTACCTGACCGTCCGGCAGATGGAGCAGGACCAGGATGTCGTCGATCGCTACGAAGTGCCGTGGTTCCTGCTGCTGGGTGATCCGTTACTGGGCGAACGCTTCGGCCTCGACTGGGGGCTGACCGCCGCGGGGCGCCCGGCGTGGTTCGGCCGCTGGTGGGCCGACCAGGACGGCGCCGTGCTGGCGGTGCCACCGTCGCTGTTCCTCGCGGAGGAGGGGGCGGCCACCTCGCCACGGGCCTGGCGCCGCCTGCTCAGCCTGTTGTTGCGGCTGCGCCCGCGACGCCCGCTGGATGGCGTGGTGTGGGTGCTGCCCGTGCAGCGGCTGCTCGACCCTGCCAGCCTGGCCCAGGAAAACCTGCAACTGCGCCGTCGATTCAACGACCTGCTGCAGCGCCTTGGGCTGAGTCTGCCGGTGTACGTGGTGGTCACCGGTCTGGAAGAGCTGGAAGGGTTTGCCGAACTGCGCGCGCAATTGCCGGAGGACGCCCGCGAACGGCCGCTGGGCTGGTCGTCTGCCGTACAGATCGACGCCGCGTGGCAGGACGATCACCTCGAACGCGGCTTCGAGCAGGTGCTGCAGGCGTTGCAGGCGTCGATCCTCGAAGCGGGTGTGCTCAAGGGACAACTGAGTGACGCCCTGTATCGTTTCCCCATCGCGCTGGCGAGCTTGCGTGATGGATTGCGCCAACGGCTGGGGCCGGTTTTCCAGGGCAACGCCCTGGGCGAAGCGCCGCGGCTGCGCGGCCTGTATTTCAGTGGCGCTTGTCGAAATGCCGATAGCGACCCATGGAGCATTTCCGCACTCGAAGCGGCCCCGGCACAACAGGTTTTCACCCGTGGGCTCTGGCAATCGCGCCTGCTCGCCGAGCGTGGGCTGGCCCAGGCCGTATCGCGCATCCTGCGCTTGCGACAGCGCTCGCAGCGCGTCATGGGCGCGGTGGCCGGCGTGGTTGGCGTGGTCTGGTTGCTGGGCATGCTCTGGGTCTGGCACGTCGACTCGAAGGAAGCGCAAGTGCTCGGGCAGCGCATCCAGGCGATGCAGCGTGAGCACGGCGATACTGCGCAAGGCGGCGAGCCGTCGAGCGACATGGCACGCCGTCGCCTGCAGGCCTACTGGTCGCTGCTGCAGGGTTCCTCGCGCTGGCATTTCTCTTCCCTGGTATACCCCAGCTCCTGGTTCTCCGATTTCGACAGCCGAATGGATGCCTTGCTCCGCGACCTGGCGCGGCGCGAAGTGCTGCTACCCCTGCAGCAGTCGCAGGTGGCCGACCTGGCGCGGCTGAAGGCGATCCGCAGCACCGAGCGCCGCGCCAATGTGCAGAGTGACAGCCCCGAGCAATGGCCCAATTTCGTTGCTGCCCGCGACCTGGCCACCGGCGTACTGGCATTCGAACAGCGCAATCGCTGGTACACCGAGTTGCGCGCGGGCACCGCAAAAAATGCCCTGGAGAGCCTCGCCAAACTCGGCAGCGAGGCTTACGGGTTGAGCCTGGATCCGGCCGGCCTGCGCGATGCCGGCTATCTGGAAGCGGTTCTCGGCGAAGGCATTCCCGGCGCGCCGGTGGCTGTGGACCCGGGGCCAAAGGACGGCCCGCTGGCACGCAACTTCCGTGAGTTGATGGGGTTGTGGCTGGACCAGTTCTTCCTCGCCGACAACTTCGTTCGCCCGGCGGGTTTCCTGCGTCTGCATCTCAACGAACTCAAGGCACGCCAGGGCAATCGCCTGGAGGAACTGGAGGAAACCGGCGCCCTGGTCGATGCCCTGCGCAACATGGTCGAGCTGACCAACGCTGCCTGGAGCCACGGCAACGCCCAGGAAATCGTGCCGGGCTACCGCGCTCTGCTCGATGACGCGCGGCAGAGCTACCTGCTCGGCCCGGCGGTCGAATCTGCCGTGGTGAGCCAGGCGAACAAACTGCAGCGCGCCTTCCATGATCAGTGGATCGCCGCCGCTGGTTCGCGGGACAACCTGCTGCAATTGCAGCCTGGCGGCACGCTGATGCTGCAGGACCACGTGGTGGCGCTGGGCAGTGCAATCGACTCGCTGTTGCGCCAGGACTTCGCCGGCACCGCACTGCGCCAGCAGGACTCGGTCAGCGACCCGCGCGGGCTGGGCTCCCTGGACGCCCACGCGCTCAACACGGCACTGGCCTACTACGACAGTTACCGCAAGTACCGCGAGCAGGAGCAGGCGAGAGTACCCGCGGAGTACCGTGATGCCCTCGCCGAGAGTGCCGCCGCGGCGGCCGCGAGCGCCATGTGGGCCAGCCTCACCGAGTCGGCGGCGCCGAGCGTGGCGTCTTCCGCGAGCGCATTCGACGTGCCGCTGGCGCCGGCAGAGCAACTGCGCGAGGCCTTTGACGCCTTGCAGCGCAAGGACCTGGCCAGCGCGCTGGATGCGCACCTGACGCGCAGCGCCCTGGCCGATGTCGACCAGGCACTGGCCACGATCAATGCGCTGCCGCTGTTCCGCGTGCGCAACGAGGTCTCCGCCTGGGATGGCTCGCGTAACTTCGGCCTGCAATTGTATCGCTCGGCAGATACCCAGGATCTCAAGCGCACCCTGAACCAGCAGTTCGAGACCATGCTCGCCCAGAGCGAAACCCATGCCCCGGCGCTGGCCTGGCTGCGCGGCCGGAGCAACCTGGGGTTCGCCGACCAGGACAAGGTGCGACGCTTCTCCGACCTGAATGACGAGCTGACCAAGTACAAGGCCCAGAACCCGACCAGCTCGCCGATGTTGCTCGACCAGTTGCTCAGCCGCGATTTCATCGAGATGGATGCGAGCTCCTGCGCCGGCATTCTGAAGACCTCGACGCTGGTACTCGGCCAGGGCGATCTCGCACGCTTTACCCGCAGCCTGCATGATCAGGCGCAGCAGCGCTGCCTGGAACTGCAGCAGAAGGATGCTGCGGCGGCCTGGGCGGCCATTGCCGACTACTTCGACCAGTACCTGGCCAATCGCTTCCCCTTCGCCTACAGCCTGCAGGCCGAGGATGCCGACCCCGCGCGGGTGCAGCATTTTGTCGAACTGCTCGACCAGCACCTGCAGCGGGCGCAGGCCGGCCTGCAGGTGAGCCAGTCGGCGGACCGGGTGGCGGCGGCGGACTTCCTCGCCCGCCTGCAACTGGCGAAAGCCTGGCTCGGCCCGCTGTTCGTGCGGGACAAGGGTGGCGCGCAAGGCGTTGACCTGGATGTGCGCTGGCGCACCGACCGTGAAGCGGAGCGTGGCGCGGACCAGGTCATCGTCTGGAACCTGTATGCCGCAGACCGCCAACTGAGTTTCCCCGGCACCGACGGCCAGCGCCTGCACTGGAGCGTCGGGGAACCGGTGAAACTCATGCTGCGTTGGGCCAAGGACAGCCCGCAGCGACCGGACATCGATCCACAGCAGTCGAGCATGGCCGTGGCCGACCTCGAAGCGGGCTGGGAATACGATGGTCCCTGGGCGCTGCTGCGGCTGCTGCGCTCGCACGTCACGCTGCAGCGCCAACCCAGTACCGACTACACCGATTTTCCGCTGGCGCTGCAGGTGCCGGTGCGAGTGCCCAACGGTCGCGCGCCGGATGCCCGATTGTTTGTCCGCGTGTCACTGATGACGCAGGACGCCAAGCAACCGCTGTCGATCCAGCCGCTCCCCGTCCGTGCGCCACGCACGCCGTTCAGTGGCGTCGGTATCGCCACCTTCGCCGGCACCCAGGAGTCGCCATGATCACGGACGAGGCCTACCAGGCCCTGCTGCAAGCCTTTCCCGGTGACGAAATCTGCGGCGCATCGATGCGCCAC
Source organism: Pseudomonas sp. GD03903 (assembly GCF_029840045.1). Lineage (NCBI taxonomy): Bacteria > Pseudomonadati > Pseudomonadota > Gammaproteobacteria > Pseudomonadales > Pseudomonadaceae > Pseudomonas > Pseudomonas sp. GD03903. The sequence continues at coordinate 71,055 of NZ_JAOCBT010000029.1, forward strand.
GATCCGATGCTGGATCGCTTGCGAGAGCTGCGCCGGGAAGATGATCTCAGTCTTCCTGCCGGGGTCTGGCAGGCCGAACCCAAGCGTGCCGACTGGCGGGCCGTCGAGGTACTGGCGCAGGACGTGCTGGCTCTGCGCAGCAAGGACCTGATGGTCGCCGCTTATCTGGGCGAAGCCTGGATTCTCCTCGATGGTGCCGCTGGGCTGGCGACGGCGCTGCGGCTGCTGGCCGACCTTGGTGAGTCGTTCGCCGAGCGGCTCCATCCGCAGGCGGCGGATGGTGACCTGGCCTGGCAGGCGGCTCCGCTGGTGTGGGTCTCCAGGCGCTATGTCGAGCTTCTGGCAACGCGCCTGCCGTTGTCACCGGCGTGGCCCGAGCTGACTCTATCGGCCTGGAATGGTTTGCAGCGCAAGCAGGTGCTGGCCAGCGAGAACAAGGCCGACAAAGCCCTGGCCGAAGCCGCGCGGCTGGAGCAGAAGCGCCTGGATGAGTCCATCCGCAGTGGCACAGGGGCAGGTTGGGGCGCCACGCTTGCGCAGTTCCAGTCGGCGCTGCTGCATCTGCAGCGGCTGCAGGCATGGTGCGAGCGGCAACTGCAAGACGAAGCGCCGAGCCTGCAGCCTCTGGCGTCCTCCATCCAAAGCATCGTCAGCATCCTCCAGGGGTTCCGCAACATGGCACCGCAAGAGCAGGAAACCATAGCGCCAGTGAACCCCGAGCCAGTCGTCGATGCCGCAGCCAGCGCGGCGCCTGCGCAGCCGGTGAATGCCGAGAATGTGCTCCGTGACCGCGAGCAGGCCTACCGCCAGCTCGCCGCCATCGCTGACTTCCTTGCGCGCACCGAACCTCACAGCCCGGTGCCCTATGTCATCCGCCGTGCCGTGGAGTGGGGCGGCATGCCGTTGAGTGCCCTGCTCGACGAACTGGTCAACGCCGATGCGGAAGCGCGCCGGGTGTGGGTCATGCTCGGCGTGCTGCGCTGAGGCGTGAGGGGCAGGGGGAGCACGCAGCCTGGCGAATGAAAGCGCGACGAGATGCTTCGAGATCGTTTGTCAGTCGAGATGCCACGCCCCGGTGACTCGCCCTCGGGATTACCCCATACCCTCAAGCGGCTGCGATCCGGCCGCCAGAAGGTTCCGCAGCGAGGCCGCCAGCAAAGCGCGACAGTCGTGTCGGGCGAGATGGGCGAAGCCGCAAAGAACAGCTCCCCGTAGCTCAGGTAACGAAGGTTGTCGGCCATGCCGTAGCGGTTTCCCGCGCCGCGCTCGAGGACGTTGCCTGAGTTCAAACTCGGAAGCGTCACGCAGCTGCATGGCTCCCTGCGCTTCCTGAGCCGAATATGCCGGCCTCGCTTCAATGCGCTCCGGTTCTCTGCTGACAGGCCTCGCTACGAAGGGGGACACTGTCGACCTGAATGTGTCTGTTGGGCGCCAGGTCAGTGCGTTTCTGGCCGGACGATTCCTTCACCGCTGGTTTTCCTTTATGGCTGCCGTCATCGCCATGATGGGCACCGGCAGGGGAGGAAGACCGCCACAGGTGTAACCTGAGCAAATCCGGCTAGGTGCGCCCACTGCGGATTGGGTGATTCTGTCGCCGACCGCATAACCAGGAGCTTCCACTCGGTGCCCGATATTCCGACTGCCTACGCCAAACGCTTCGATGCCGTGCTTGCTTACATCGATGGTCATCTCGAGGGTGATCTTTCGGTGAACGCACTGAGCGAGGTGGCGCATTTCTCGGCGTTTCACTTCCATCGGCAATTCACCGCCTACGTGGGCGTGCCGGTTGCGCGTTATGTGCAGCTGATGCGCCTGCGGAGCGCGGCTCATCGCCTGGCGTCGAGTGCGGAATATTCGGTACTGGATGCCTCGCTCGACGCCGGCTTTGAAAGTCCCGAGGCATTCGCCCGGGCCTTTCGACGGGACTTCGGCATGGCGCCCAGTGCCTTCCGGCAGCAGCCGAACTGGCAGACCTGGCATGCGGTTTTCGCCATTCCCCATTTTTCCAGGAGCATCACCATGCAGGTACGTATTGTCGATTTCGCTGAAGTCCGGGTCGCCGCCCTTGAACACTGCGGGCCCCCCGCACTGCTCGACGAGAGCGTGCGCCAGTTCATCCAGTGGCGTATGGGCAGCGGGCAGTCGCCCGTAGACGCGAGCCGCACCTTCGGCATTCCCTACGGCAACCCCGACACAACACCAGCGCAAGAGTTTCGCTTCGACATCTGCGGCGAGATCGGCGAAGCCGTGGCGCCAAATGATTACGGCGTCCGCGAACTGGTCATTCCCGGCGGTCGCTGTGTGGTCGTTCGCCACGTCGGCTCACCCGATCACATCGGAGAGAGCATTTATCCGATCTATCGCGACTGGCTGCCCGGCAGCAACGAAGAACTCCGTGACCACCCGCTGTTCTTCCACTACCTGAGCGCCTTTCCTGAGACGCCGCTGGAAGAGTGGCAGACGGATATCTACATCCCGCTGCAATAGAACGCTCGCGCACCTTGCCGTCGTCGCTATTCGCGACGGCGGCACTTTCTGCTGCCCGGTCGTGCTGGTGACAAGCGTCGGCTAACGAC